>NZ_MIJE01000005.1 GCF_001730225.1 Desulfuribacillus alkaliarsenatis
CCGAGCTTTTCAACAACTTTGGAAGAACGCTTTCCATTTTCGTAAATTGATTTAACCACATATAAAGATGCAGCATTTTTTGAATTAACAATTTGTAGCCTCATTTATACACCGTCCCCTTGTCGATTGCTTATATTATAACACATTGTGAAACATTGTGCACTATATAAATAGAAAAATTGACAAAAAAATAAGCCTACATCAAGGCTTGTTGGGATTTTTTCTTTATTAAAGTGTCAAAGACCCGGGTGTATTTTTCCTGTCACAATTTCGTAACAATCTATTGAAAAAAAAGTGAATTCATGATAAATTTATATCTATGATAAACGCTGTCATATACATACGTAGTATTATAATTGTTTATATGGATTAGCAGTTTACTATGGATTAAGTAGAAAATGTGAAAAAAAGTAGTTGAACGAAGATTTAGTTAGTGTTAAAATCTAACTATGACTTGTCACAAAGTTGTCAAAGTTATGCTGCAACAAAATTTTGTCGGGGAAAAATTAGCACGCAATATAAAGAAAGGGAGTGCGCGAATTGAAATTAGAAAAAAAGATTTATTTAGTATTTATTTTAACTCTTACAGCAATTATTATGGTAGCTTGTTCTTTATTTCCACCTAAAGTATCTGAACCAACAGTTGGAGATGTACCTCCAATAACAGAGGAAAATGTAGTACCTAAAACACCTCATGCTGTAGATGGTCCATTTGCAAACTGTATTACTTGTCACGCTGCTGCTGAGGCAAGACATACTATGTGGGATGATGAATATTGCTTAAGCTGTCACCCGCCTGCAGATGATGCAGGAGCAGGAGTAGGCTTTGGAGCTATTACACTTCCAACAAATCATGATAGTCCAGCATTTGCAAACTGTGCAATGTGTCACGCTAACGATGCGGTTGGGGCATCTATACCACATGCGTTAGATGGAGACTATGCTGACTGTGCATCTTGTCACGAAATTAACTATGAAGAAGCAGCCGAAGGAGAAAATGGTGATTCAGCTGGAGGACTAGCAGCAGTCACTTTGCCAGCAAACCATGATAGTCCAGCATTTGCAAACTGTGCGATGTGTCACGCTAACGATGCGGTTGGGGCATCTATACCACATGCGTTAGATGGAGTATATGCTGATTGCGCATCTTGTCATGATATTAATTTTCAAGCAGCTGCGCCAGTAGAGCCAGCACCAGCACCGTCTGAGCCAGCTCAAGAGCAGCCAGCACAGGAACAACCTGCACAAGAACAGCCAGCTTCTGGTGGTTTAGGAGCAATTACATTGCCAGCAGGTCACAATAGCCCAGCGTTTGCAAACTGTGCGATGTGTCACGCTAACGATGCGGTTGGAGCATCTATACCACACGCACTAGATGGAGCTTATGCTGACTGTGCATCATGTCATCAAATTAACTACAACTAATAGTTCGTTAAAGCTGTTAAAGCTTATAAATGTTAATTAACTAACAAAACGCCTGTGTTCATAATCTCTATATAGGGATATTATGGATGTGGGCGTTTTCATATATTCTTTATTTTTTAGCTGAAATATGAGAAAATAGTAAAGGGAAGAATACGTACAACAAGATTAAACAAGGAGAATGAATGTGAGACAATTAAAAATAGATGGAATAGCCCTAAGTCTAATAATATCAATATTTTTAGTTACGATAATAATACTTGCAGTGGGCTATACGTTTAATAGTTATGAAAGTGACACTGCACGTGCAATTGATCAATCTGGACGAGAAATAACAGTCACGATATATGATGATGCACAAGAAGGCATAGTATGGGAATTGCCGTCAGCGTTAAGTGAGCATTTCAACATAAGATTATATTCAGAAGCAGCAGATGTTTCATTTTCAGTTGATATTGACAACGTAGTATTTTCTGAGGAGAATTTACAAACTGCATACATGTTTCCGATTTTAATCTCGTCTATTGATAATCAACAGGATAAGCAACAGCCCTTTGCTAAAGCAGAAGTATATTTCCGACATGTAGATAACGGAGATGTAGTATACTACGTAACTGCGTCTTACCTTGAGGGGACTAATAAAGAGGAAGTAGCAGATTATAGACTGCATTGGGAGATAGAAGAGAGGTATCAGGAGCATATAGACAACACTAAGCTATCGGATGAATTATTTTATATTGTCTACGGTGAAGTGATAAATAATGCTATTAGTCAGTGGTCCAAAGTTAATATTTCAGACCTATATATATCTGAAGAGAATTATCCTGCAACATTGACATTACCACAGGCAGCTAGTTTTACAGATCGACTTCGCTTTGGAATGGTAGATGTGTTTTCGAGTTTAGAGCATAATGTATTTGTGGAGCATATTGATTTAACACCAGCTACAATGCTAGAGGTGCTAGGTGATTACAGATTGTGGAAGGCTGAGTTGCCACTTTATAGTATGGAAGGTAAGCCGATGCTAACCGAACATTGGGGGGTACTGTCAGAGAATTTAGCTTCTTTTGAAGCTGTTCAGGAGAGTGCACCTGTAATTGATGAGCAATTGCAGGTGGCTGCCCAAGATGTTAGAATTGCAGATTTAGATCGCTTTCGAAAAAAACGCCACGATGGTATTTACTATGAAGTGCCGAATTCATACACACCATACGAACCTAGGTCGTTTTGGCTTGTTCCAGCAGAGCATATAGGACAACGGTTTATTCGCTCAATTCGTGAACAAGAGAATGCTGGCGACCATGTTGTAGGCTCATATTTGGAAACATTAGCTATTGTTAGTATGAATCATAGCCTTAAGCAACAGACAGAGGGTGGCTATTGGTTGACAGAGCCTCAATCAAATTGGCTACATGGCGACTATGGGATTGAAGCTGGATTTTATGATACGCGTTTTTCTACGGATGCGGCGATGTTCTTATTGGATATATTCAACTATTATCGCATTGATCGGCCTGAGCGTTCGAGCTCTATTGAATTAGTTGAGCTGATGGAAGTTTTTGATGCTGTGACAGAGTATGCTGACTTTATGTTATGGTTCGCTGAAGAATATAGCTTTACTACAGAAAATGGCGGGCTATTAGTTCAGGATTATTTTCACCCAACGGCAACACATGAGCCAACACATGTATCCTTGAATCATTTAGTTACTGAGATGAATTTTCTACTACAATACTATATGGCTCTTTTTGAACTTGAGCATAACCAGAGCTTTGATAGCCTCTATACAGATAGGGGAAATATTTATGTAGATACTGCAATGAGAATTAGACTAGCTATTCATGATACAGAGATGGATTGGGTTAAGGATAATTATGACCTTTGGTATGCATATATGCCTGATGGGTCATATGGACTACAGGACTACCCTAGACTTACCCGAAATGACCTACGTGTTGGTGTTGAACTGGTGAATAAGGTACTAAATGAGGACGATAATGTCTTTAGAAAATTAATTTATTATAAGGAAAAATACCTGCAGGAAAATGGCATTCCTTTGTGGTAGACATATATAGTAAGAAATAAGTAGTTGGAGATACATAGTGATGATAGTGGAAAATATAATGGTATTTATTTTATTTCACAGACTATGGATTATAACAAAGAATTAATTATGCCAAGAAGGAATTAAGCATGTATGTGTAGTATAGTATTCCTATAGAAAGGTTTGTGGACTTGTGGCAGATTCTAATACGAAAGAGCTTCAAACTGGTGATGTTAATTTAAAAGTAATAGATAAGGTGATTAAGAAAACACTTGGGGCTATAGAACAAAGTAAGCAGCAGATTTACGATATTGCTGAAGGCGCACAAAAGGAAATGCTAAAGCTAAAGCAGGAGCTTATTAAGGTTCATCAAGAGGCTTGTGAAATTGTTGATAAAGTAGATAATTTAGAAAAGGACTATAGACGATCGCGAAATCACTTAGCCCATGTAAGTAAGAATTTTCGCAATTTTTCTGAGCAGGATATTAAGAAAGCTTATGAAGATGCAAATCATTTTCAAATTGAGCTGATGCTTGCCAGGGAACGGGAACAGCGTTTAAGACAACGTCGTGACGAGCTGCAAATAAGATTAAAGAATCTAGGTGATACAGTAGCAAAGGCAGAACAATTCGTGACACAGGTAGGTGCTGTATTAGGGTATCTATCAGGCGATTTATCCAATATAAGTGACTTTCTTGAGACAGCTCAGCAAAAGCAGCTTATGGGTATTCGCGTCATTCAATCACAAGAGGAAGAGCGCAAGCGTGTAGCGCGAGAGATTCACGATGGACCAGCCCAACTTCTAGCAAACGTTGTACTACGAACAGAAATATGTGAACGGTTATTAGACCGAGATTTAGAGAAAGCAAGGCAAGAGCTAAAGGATTTAAAAGATGCTGTTCGTAACAGTCTGACTGAGGTGCGTAAGATAATATTTGATCTACGACCAATGGCCTTAGACGATTTAGGACTTGTGCCGACTCTGCGAAAATACTTAACACAATTTGAAGAGCGGAATCAGATAGCTACTGATATTAAAATATACGGTAAGGAAGAAAAGCTCGAGCCAGCCGTCGTTATAGCTGCGTTTCGTATTATCCAGGAATGCCTTAATAACGTCGCTAAACACTCAATGGCTAAAAATGCGTCATTAAAAGTAGAGTTCCGTAAGGACAAACTTAGTGGCATTGTCGCTGACGATGGAATGGGTTTTGATTTACAGGAAGCCTTAAAACCATCTACTGAAAGCTTTGGTATTATTGGCATCAAGGAACGTATAGAGCTTTTACAGGGCTCAATTGAGTTTGACACTGCAATTGGGAAAGGAACCAAGGTATTCTTCAATATTCCTATACACCCAATAGATGAAGAAATGGTATAAGCTCATAAAAAAACAGGAGGTTAACTTATATGGTTCGATTGTACATAGCGGATGATCACGCGTTATTCCGTGAGGGATTAGTAAGGATTTTTGATTTAGAGGATGATATAGAAGTAGTAGGCCAGGCTACAGATGGGGAGCAGGCTATTCAGCACGTTATAGAGATTCAGCCAGACGTCGTTCTCATGGACATTAATATGCCGAAGGTAACAGGTGTTGAGGCTACGAAAAAAATAAAGAAGCTTTTACCTGATGTGAAAATCATAATCCTTTCGATTCATGATGACGAATCATATATATTCGAAACGATTCGGGCAGGGGCTTCAGGCTACTTACTAAAAGATGTTGAAGGTAGAGTGCTTGTAGATGCGATAAACCATGTTGCTAATGGGGGTTCTTTCATTCATCCACGTGTGACATCTAAGGTGCTTAAGGAATTCACCCGTCTTAGTGAAGAAGCTGAGCATATGCAGGTCCATTCTCAGTCTGATGAAGGCGCGAATCAACAGGTTTGGGACGAGATGTTAACAAGCAGAGAACAGGAAATATTAACCCTTATGGCTCGAGGTATGTCAAATAGAGATGTAAGTGAAGAGTTATTTATAAGTGAAAAGACAGTTAAAAACCATGTCAGCAATATATTCCAAAAAATGCAGGTTCGCGACCGTACACAGGCTGTAATTGAAGCAATAAAAAACGGCTGGGTGAAGCTGTAAACCTGTCTAACTTATAAAATAAAAATAAAGGAGTTGTTATAACGTGTTCGGATTAGTTACTGATAGCACAGCTACTTTATCACCAGAAGAAATTAGTGCAAACAACATAGCTGTTGTTCCATTATCAATTCTTTTAAATGGTAAGGCCTATAAAGAAGGAACAGAAATATCCAACGATGAGTTCTATGAGAAAATAAAGGACATTAAAGACATTCCAAAAACGTCTCAGCCTGCCGTTGGTAGTTTTGTAGAGGCATATCAGCGTTTGAAGGAGCAAGGTATTACCGAGGTATTATCTATTCATATTTCAACAGGTATAAGTGGCACAATTAACTCGGCAAAAGCTGCCGCAGAACAAATAAAGGATATGAATATACATATAATAGACTCTAAAAGCTTATCGCGACCTGTGGGTGATTTAGTTTTAGAGGCTGCAAAGCTTCGTGGTGAAGGTCTTAGTATAGAACAGGTTAAATCATATATAGAAGCAATGATAGAGAAGATAAAAGTTTATTGCTTGGTTGGTGACTTGCAGTTTTTGCATAAGGGTGGCCGTGTTAGTGGTGTGTCTTACTTCCTGGGTTCGTTACTTAACATCAATCCAATCGTTAAGGTAAATGAAGAAGGTGTTATTACAGCCCATGAGAAGGTGCGCTCATTTAAGAAAGCCTTAGCACGATTAGCGGAATACGCACAAAAGGATATACAAGATATTGACGATCGCGTAGTGGTTGATGTAATGTATTCTACCAGCTTAGAAGATGCAAACTCTTTAAAAGCTCAAATTCTTAGTGCGCAACCAGGCATAGAAGTGCAGTTAAAGAGCTTAACACCTGTAATAGGTTCCCACACTGGACGTGGAAGCATCGGTTTAGGCATCATGTTTTATCCGCAAAAAGACGTGTAAAGCCTATGAGCCCATACAAGCTGCGTTATACAGTGTATCGTACTCATCCATCAAAGATAAATCCCAGGAGTGCAACGGATGTGCGTTGCTCGCCAGTTATTAATTTTGATGAGAAATATGAGCAACTGCTTAGCAACACAGATATGACAAAGCGAATTGAAAAACTAACAGAAGGCCTCGCTATCCACGAGGCCTATAAGCTGTATCCAGAATTATTACAATCTGTAGCACAAGACTCTGTAATTGCTATAGATCAAGAATTAGATATTATTATAGATAAAGATTTAGAAAGTATAATAGATAAAGAAACCGTAAATAAAACAATTGAACTTATTGGCATTCGTAGGCTAACAATGCCTGAAATCCATGCGCTTATCAAATATAGCTTAATCGAGTACAAAGAAGTAGCTACGCAAATTATTAATGAATTAATCCAGGAATTATATTTAAAAAAATTAATAACGATTCAGCCTGCCATTCAACAAGACGATCAAGGTAGGCTTTTTTGTCTACGCTGCCTTCAAACTGAGAAAATTAGTAAGCACGAGTGTGGAGCCTGCCAATCTGACGACTGCTATGTCTGTCTAGGTTGTACAAGCTATGGCGAAGTCCGCAGTTGTATACCGATAATAAAGCTAACGACCCTGGGGCTAGAAAAGCTTAATACATACCTCCAACACCAAGTCAACAAACAACACCAAATCAGTGAACAATACCATTTCAATGAAGAGCACCAATTAAATGAGCAACAGCAGCTGCACAAGGCGATATATCCACATCCACTATCCGAAGAGCAGCTTGCGGTAAGCAGAGAACTAGCGCAGCTTGTTGAAGCAGGGCAGGATACACTGGTTTGGGCGGTATGTGGAGCTGGCAAGACAGAGATGGTGTTTGAAGCCATTGCAATGACGAGAAATTCGGAGAAAAGAGTGCTAATCGCAACGCCCCGCAAAGATGTTGTTTTAGAGCTAGTACCACGATTACAAAAGGCATTTCCTCAAGACATCGTTCACGCAGTCTACGGTGGTAGCGTCGATAAACATATTATTGCGGGCATTACGATTGCCACTACTCACCAGCTACTACGTTATTGTGACAATGCTTTTGATGTAGTGATTATTGATGAAATTGATGCCTTTCCTTATGCAGGAGATGCGATGCTATACCAGCATGCTCATCGTTTAGGAAGCCAGTTTATATACATGACAGCTACCCCTGATCGACAGATGCTTAAACGTGTTAAGCAAAAAGAGGTAAGTGTCGTAACTTTGTTCCAGCGTTATCATGGAAAGCCGTTGCCTGAACCAGCTTTATATAGGTGTAATGGATTATTCGCACAGGGGTTAGAGCTTACCATCAAGAAGCTTTTCAATAATACAACAACACTTTCTTTTCCCTTTGAATGGGTGCTTAAACAGCTACCTACTACTGGAGTTACGATGTTTTTCGTACCTTCGATTTTTCAAGGTAGGGAGCTATTAGAGACTTTACAAACTTATATATCTAGGGGTACACAATCTTCAAGTGTAGGTGTAGATAGACAGACTAACATCACTTTTGTACATGCGAAGGACCCTGAGCGGGAGCAGAAGATAAAAGACTTGCGCGCTGGCAAATATCAATGGATTATAACAACTACAATCCTAGAACGAGGAGTAACAATACCAGATTCCCACGTAGTTGTCATAGATGCCCACCACCAAGTTTATACAAAATCGACCTTAATCCAAATAGCCGGCCGTGTCGGACGTACTGAAAAGCACCCAGAAGGCAAAGTGTATTTTCTCACCGAGCATGTAAATGACAATATCCTGTCCGCAATTAAAGAGATTAAAAAAATTAACCGCGCTGTTAGGTGATTATATGAGTATAAAAACAGAACTCACAAGCTGGCTGCAAGCACTAGGCGACTTAGTATATCCTAAGCCGCCTGTTTGTACTCTTTGCAATAAAAGCATCTACCAAGCATACTTCTTAGAATACTCTGTAGAAAATAGTGCAAATCCTAAAACACAAGATGATGCTAATGCAAGAACAGAAGATAATGCTAGTGCTAGAGCGTACTCTCATAGGAGACATCAACGCCTGACTAGTAAAGAAAAGCGATACCTGGGAAAAACTAGAATCGAACTAGCAGACCATCTCTGTTCACTGTGCTACCAAGGCTTGAAGCTAATTACAGCACCATTCTGCCACAAATGTGGTAGAACGATGACTAATATAAAGCTTGACGGACGAAGTAAAGGTACAGACGACCCACAAGTGTGTCAGGATTGTATACAACCCAGCGTACAGCATCGTGCTTTTAAGTATGCTAGGGCAGCAGCTGAATATAACGATGCTATACAAGAGTTAATTCACCAATATAAATATCGAGGACAAAGAAATCTAGTAGAGCCACTGCAGATTATCATGTGTAATGTATTTGAACTACATTTTAAAAAGCAGCCCTTTAGAATAGAAACATTGATTCCTGTTCCGCTCCATGAAAATCGCCTAGCTGAGAGAGGATTCAACCAAGCTCTACAAATTAGCAAACATATTTCTAATAAACATAAAATTCCGATAGCAGACATACTTGAGCGAACAGAATACACAGAGAAACAAAGCAAGAAAAGCAAGGTAGAGCGGACAGCATCTCTAGAACACGCATTTAAAGTGAAGAATCATAACTCAGCAGAACAACGGCATGCAGGAATGGTTAAAGCTAAAAGTGTACTTCTCATCGACGATATATATACTACGGGCACAACCGTCGATGCCTGTGCTGGCGTGCTAAAAGAGGCCGGCGCTAAAGAAGTCTATGTTCTGACTTTGGCGAGATAATGTTTACAATTTATGTTCTGCTAAGATATAATCTATATAAAGGCACATTATGAAAATGCGAAGAGGAGCTGATTGAATGGCGCTTTCCAACTGTCCGCGTTGCGGGAAACTTTTTGATAACACATTTAAAGATATCTGTCAGCAATGTACTTCTGAAGAGGAGAAGTTATATCAGAAGGTTAGACAATATATTAAGGAGAATAGGGACTGTACGATTTACGAATGTAGTGATGCTACGGAGGTTCCAGTTAAGACAATTGCCCGCTTTATTAAGCAAGGACGGATTAATCTTAAGAACAATCCAAATATGATGTATCCGTGTGAAGCCTGTGGTGCACCAATAGCGGCTGGCCGCTTTTGTAACACTTGCACAAACAATTTGAAGCAAGGGTTTAAAGAGGAAGTTAAACCAGTGCGTGAAGAGATACAACAGCCCCCTAAAGGTGAGAAGAAAAGGGTAAGTTATAACTTTGTAGACTTTAAAAATAGAGATAAATAGTCAAAAATTAAATATATATGTAAACTTTTTATTAATAAAGCCGATATTACAAGTAACAGATTGTATGTCGGTTTTTTGTTTTCAATTACAAAAAAACCGTATGTTTTAAAAGGAGTGGATTATTTATGAAAATTAATGACGTTGGTCGTATTGGTGCAATCCAAGCATACCAAAAAACAAATAAAACAAAAGCTAGTAACAAGGCAGAGGCTAAGCGTGATGAGCTACAAATCTCTAAGACAGCGCAAGAGCTTCTTAAGGTTCAGAAGAATGACATATTAAACCCTGCAGCGCGCAGTGAAAAAGTCGAACGACTTAAAGAGCAGGTAGACAATGGCACTTACAACGTAGAGTCGAAAGCCATTGCCGAGAAAATGCTAAAGCCTAAGACAGGTATTTTCTACGAGTAATCAGATTATATAAAATATAATACAGATAGTTTTCCTCATACATGGATGGAGAGGGGTTTAGACGTGAAGTTTATTGAGAAATTTTGTGAGATTTTGAGTGAACAATTAACGCTTCATGAGAAACTATTAACACTTAGTCAGGATAAAAAAACAATCCTTATCGAAGGTTCATTGCCAAAGCTAGAAAAGATTATTAAAGAAGAGCATAATCTTATCCAGGAGTCGAGACATTTAGAGAAAGACCGTAACGCCATGATTCAACAGCTTGCAGAATCGTTAAAAATCGCTCCTGACAATGTAACTATTTCCTTTCTAATTGAAGTGGTGCAAGAGGATATTGCCAAACAGAGACTCTCAAGCTTGAAGGAAAAGCTTGAAGAAGTGCTAAAGGAATTATCACAAGTAAATCAACTAAACGCTAAACTTCTTAAACAATCATTAGAATACATCCAGACAACAATGGAGTCTATTACCGACGACCCAGAGCAAGAAATGGTTTATGGTAATCCAAGCAAATCAAATGCAAAAAAAGGACGTAGCGTCTTTGATACAAGAACATAGCTTTTTAAGAGAGGTGCTAGAGATTGTTTAAATCAACATTTCATGGGCTCGAAGTGAGTAAACGAGGAATCTTTGCTCAACAGTCAGCCCTTCATACAACTGGACACAATATATCAAATGCCAATACTATAGGCTACTCTCGCCAAGTTGTAAATATGCAGGCGTCGCTGGCTATACCCAATCCAGGGATGCAAATGAGCAAAAACCCTGGTTTGTTAGGTACTGGAGTGGATGTAACGCACATTCAACGTATTCGTGAAGAATATCTTGATAAGCAATATAGGAACGAGGCAAAACACATAGGTTATTGGGAAGCAAAGAAAGACACACTATCTAAAATAGAAATGATACTGAATGAACCTTCCGATACGGGACTACAAATGACAATGGATCGTTTTTGGACATCATGGCAAGATCTTGCTAAAGAGTCAGAAGCTTCTTCAGCCCGTGCTGTTGTTGTTGAACGCGCTCAAGCTGTAATTGAGACACTTGACGCAATGAGGACTGGATTTCTACAACATCAACAAGACTTAAATACCGTAATAAATATCAAAACCAACGAGGTCAATTCTATAACAACTCAAATAAGAGATATTAACGACCAGATTGCAAGGGTGGAACCCCATGGTTATCAAGCTAATGACTTAAAGGATCAGCGAGATAATCTAATAGATGAGTTATCCAAACTTATTAATGTAGACTCAGTGCAGCCTGTGTTTTTTGCTGACGGACGCCCAACTGGGATGGTGCGTATAATGACTGGAGATGTCGCAATTATAGATGGCCGTGAACGCTTACCCCTAGAAATAGAGGTCAGTGAAGATACAGGGCTATATGATGTATCACTTGCTGGGGAACTAGTGAACTTCACTCGCGGCGAGCTTATGGGATTAATAGAATCTAGGGGATATCCAGTTTCTATCGAAAGCGAGGTTGAAGGTGAAGACCCAACAATCGAAATCCATGGCATCATTCCAGGGGTTATAGAACATATAGATAGACTAGCTACAGAAATGGCAAAGCATATAAATGAAATTCATAGTACTGGGTTAACTATTGATGATATAAAGAACGGACGAACACTAGAAGATGAAAATGCAGATAGGTTGCTGTTTTTTATAGATAAAGACCATTACATTGCTACAGGGGAATTTATTAACCCTACAAATGCTAGTAACTTTATGATTCACCCAGCAATTGGAAATAGCTTAGATAAAATAGCAGCTGGGCAGCCTACTAATGAAAACGGTACATCTTCAGTGGGTGATGGTAGCAATGCTAGCGCTATTGCATCCTTGAAGTTCGAAATTGAAAAGCTTGATTTACCAGAGAAGGTAACTTTTGATGATTTTTATCGCAATTTAATAGCTAAAGTTGGCGTACAAGTAACAGAAGCTGAGCGACTGGAGTATAATTCACAGGTACTAGCAGATCAGGTAGACAATCGCAGACTATCTATATCTGGTGTTTCTCTTGATGAGGAAATGGCAAATATGATTAAATTTCAGCATGCATATAATGCATCAGCAAGGGCAATTACCACTGTTGATGGTTTACTAGACACAATTATAAACCGTATGGGCTTAGTAGGTAGATAGTAAAGGTAGGTGAGGCTAGTGCGAGTAACACAAACAATGCTTAATAACAATATGCTACGTAATCTTAACAACAGTATGCGTGGTATGGAACGATACCAAGAGATGCTAGCATCTGGGAAAAGGGTTAATAAACCATCTGACGACCCAGTTGGTGCAGTGCGTTCAATGTTCTATAGAACAACACTTGTAGAAATTGAGCAATTTCAGCGTAATACTAGCGAAGGTTTAAATTGGATGGAGACCACTGACCAGACAATGGATTCAGTTGTTAATGTACTTCATCGGGTGCGCGAGCTTATAGTCCGTGCATCATCTGATACGATGGCAGAAGCATCTCGATATGCTACGGCGCAAGAAATCCGAGAACTAAAAGACCAGATAGGCAATCTCGCTAATGCTAGCATAGGTGGACGCTATATTTTTTCTGGTACTGATACAAAGACAGCACCTTACGACGGCGAAGCAATAGTTATTACAGAAAAAGATTTGAGGTCAATTTTTGAAATAGCTGGTGTAGATGAAAATGAAGATCCTTTAGCAGATTTCTTAACAGCAGCTGGGATAGACGCTGATTCTAGTGTGGACGACGCATTAGAGGAACTTCTAGCTTACGAACTTCCACCAGATATTGAAGACTATGAACCTATTGATCATGCTATAGCTGCACTTAAGGAAATGTATGGGAAGTACAGTGTAACAACAGGTGCATTTATTAGTGATAACAGCCAAGAAATTAAAGTGGAAATGGGCAAGAATATCTTTATACCAATTAATATTCTTGGCTCGGACATATTCCTTGACTCTAAAGATCCCGATGACGACCGCAAAAGCGTATTCCGTGTGTTAGATGATATTATTCTTACCCTTGAACGAGGGGATACTAATGAATTGACTGGGTTATTAGATGATTTAGATAGTAATATGGATTATATAATATCTAGTAGAGCTTCCTTAGGAGCCAAGATGAATAGGATTGAATTAATACAAGCGCGACTAGCTGACAACAATTTTAGCGCTACAAGTCTTCTGTCTGATGCAGAGGACGCTGATATACCGAAGGTTATAACAAACCTTAAAAACCAAGAAAATGTCCATCGTGCAGCACTATCTACAGGTGCAAGAATTATTCAACCGTCGTTAATGGACTTTCTGAGATAAGCTAGACAATCGGGAAGTTTGGATAGTTGGTTAGGTTGATACGAGGTGATTCATCATGCAGCTACCACAAATACAAATTAATCATCAGAATGCCCGCATAGGACTAGAAAACAATTTTGCTCAAATATCAATCCGTCAATCCCATGCCGATATGCGGATATCTCAGCCCCACGCTGATTTGAGCATGAGTACAAGGCATGCTCAGATATACATTGATCAGCGCCAGGCGTGGGATGAGGTTGAACTTAAGCATATATTCACCAAGATTACCGAGTATGCTCAGAAAGGTAGACAGGCTGCACTGCAAGCGGCATCTAGAGCTGCTCAAGAAGGTGATCGTATGCGAGAAATTCATATATCTAGTAATCCATTTGTAGAATTTGCAAAGCGCGATCAAGGGCAAATTCCTAATACGGGCATCAAGTTCATACCTAGTTATGGATCTGTAAAAATTTCCTATCAGCCTATGGAAACTGACATCCAAGCTCAAGCGCGAGATGTTCAAGTAGATGTTAACATCAACAAGCCGCAAATTCAGTTTAATCCAGGACAGTCAAGGGCGTATCTCGCACAGAAGAATCAGATACATTTTAATGTTATAGGTGAAATGTTTTCTCAGGGGTTATGAATAAAATTTTTAAAAATTAAACTAAAAGGAGATTCAAAACATGCAAATAGAATCGACTAGGCTAGGAACTATAGAAATTGACAAAGATAAAATTATCAACTTCCCAAGCGGTATCCCTGGATTTCAGGATGATAAGCAGTTTGTCCTAGTTCCAATGGGAGAAGATAACCCATTCTTATTCTTGCAGTCAGTTACAGACAAGAATCTTTGCTTTATTTTGGTTGAGCCGCACGTATTTTTTAATGACTATGATATTATGCTTTCTGAAGAGCTAGTGGAGTCATTGTCTATAGAGAAATCAGAAGACGTTGCGATTTACACAATTGTTACTATAAAAGATGATCTAAAAAAAGCTACTACAAATCTTCATGCTCCCTTAGTAGTAAATGCAGGGAAATTCTTAGCCAAGCAATATATAATTAGCGATGGGAATTACCTTACTAGACAACCTTTGTTCCCTCAAGAAGCAATGGCCTCAAAGGAAGTAGCTGTTGCAACGGAGGCTGCACCGGCTAAGGAGGATTAAGCTATGCTTGTATTATCCCGCAAGAAGAATGAAGCTATTGTTATCGGGGACGACATTGAAATAAGCATCCTTAGCGTTGAAGGTGACACTGTTAAAATAGGAATCAAAGCCCCAAAAAAAATATCGATTCTTAGAAAAGAACTTATTGAGGAAGTAACAGAAGCAAACCTTGAATCTGTTCAGATTAAGATAGATTTGAAGGATTTTAAATTGAAGAAGTAAAAAGCGTATTTGCAATTTTGTTTCAGAAATTTATCGTAAATATTTTAAAACTGCTAAACTCTTAGCATTCATTGCCGATAATATAACTAAGTTAGTAAAGCAGGAAGTGGGGCGGCCGACTCATGAACTGCTTACTATATAAATTGTAGCATAGCTACAAAAACAAAAAAACCACATGGACGTGGTAGGTAAATTCAAGGAGGAGATTTGTAATGAGAATTAATACAAACGTAATGGCTTTAAACTCACACCGTAACTTAAGCTTGAACAATGTTACTGGTCAGAAATCTATGGAGAAATTATCTTCTGGTTTCCGTATCAACCGTGCTGGTGACGACGCTGCTGGACTTTCAATATCTGAGAAGATGAGAGGACAGATTCGTGGTTTGAACCAGGCAAGCAGAAATGCCCAAGATGGTATCTCTTTAATTCAAACAGCTGAAGGTGCATTGCAGGAAACTCACGCAATACTTCAACGTATGAGAGAGTTAGCAGTTCAAGCTGCTAACGACACTAACGTAACAAAAGACCGTAGTGCGATTGCATCTGAATTAAAGCAATTAGCGGCAGAAATTGATCGGATTGCCAGCCAAACTGAGTTCAATACGCAGAAGCTATTAAACGGTAGCTTTGCAGGGAAACAATTCCAAATTGGTGCTAATAATGGTCAACAGGTAAGTTTGACTATTGCTACAATGACTGCAAATGCTTTAGGTGTTTCTGGTATCGATACTAAAGTTATGTCTGCAGCAGGAGCTACAGCAGCAATTTCAACAATTAATGCTGCAATTGAAACTGTATCTGCTGAGAGATCTAAACTTGGAGCTATGCAAAATCGTTTAGAGCATACAATTAAGAACTTAGAAAATGCATCTGAAAACTTATCAGCTGCAGAATCTCGTATCCGTGATGTAGATATGGCTGCAGAAATGATGACATTTACGAGACAGAATATTCTTTCTCAAGCGGCTACTGCAATGTTAGCTCAAGCAAATCAGGCACCACAATCTGTATTACAACTACTAGGATAATTAATCATTTTAATGTAGAATAAAAGCAGTAGCTACTAAGCTTACTGCTTTTATTTTACTAAATAGGAGTATTTAATATGGAAACTAAAGTTAATAATGTTGTGTTTGAAAGTAATATTATTGAGTATGAAAAAAAATATGGTGCTTTTTCTTCTTTGGCAGAGAATAATAAAAATGGTTTCCAAGAGGTTACTGCGGTGACCACGAAAGATGGTAATTTTACAATAAAAATAATTGATGACAACAAAACTTTGTACACTAATAGTAAATATGGACCGATTAATGAAGCGCAAAGATTTGTTGAACAGTTGAAGGATTATGATAATAAAACTCTATTTATAATTTATGGATTATCTCTTGGATATCATATCGCTTGTTTACAAAAAGCATTAAAAAACAAAAATAATGTAATTATTATTATTGAACCTAGTATTAGTGTTTTTAGAGTAGCACTTGAATCTATCGATATGAGAAATATTATTAATGATAAACATGTTATTTTAAGTGTCGGTGACGATATTAGGGAATTTCGCAAAATATTATCAGTATGTATAAATGTTAGTACGTTAAATAATTTTCAATTTCATTGTTACTCTCAGTACGATAGGATTTTTCGTGAATACTACCTGGAAATTACTGAAGAAATAAAAAAAGCTATTGCTGAGCTAAGGGTTCAAGTAAGCACTATTAAACATTTTGCATTTGATTTTAATAGAAACTTTTTGAATAATTTCCCATACCTAATTAATAATTATAAAATTCAAGCTTTAAAAGATAAATTTAATAAGATTCCCGCTATTATTGTATCCGCTGGACCTTCGTTAGATAAAAACATTGAATATTTAAAAGGTTTAAAAGATAAAGCATTGATTATTACTGGGGGCAGAACTCTTAATGTCCTTATGAGTAAAGGGATAGTGCCAGATTTAGTTGTATCAATAGATCCAGGAAAAGGTGCTTGGTGGATTGTTAAGGACAGGGCCGAACATGATATCCCTCTTATAACAACAGTTATATCTAATGATCGAGTTATTAAAGAACATAAAGGAAAAAAAATATTTATTAACACAATTGAATATATAGAGCTTATTGAACATTTAACTGGCCAAGTAATTGAGCGATTGCCACAGGGTGGCTCTGTCGCTAATATGTGTTTAAGTGTATCTCACTATATGGGTTGTGATCCTATTATTTTTGTGGGACAAGATTTGTCTTTTACAGATGGATTGATACATGCGAATAGTTCCAAGAACACTCACAAAGATAATGAGGTCAAGCAAGTGGATTTGAAGGTTCCTGGAATATATGGCGGAGAAGTAGATACCAGCTGGCAGTTGTATACATTTTTAAAATGGTTCGAAGATTTTATTCAAGCTCATTCAGAAAGAAAATATATAAATGCAACTCAAGGAGGGGCTAAAATTGTTGGATCTGATGTCAGGGATCTAGAAGAAGTGGTTGGATATTATTGCCGAAATACACATGATGTTACTGAGAAGTTTAATGAGGTTTTTTCAAGAAAAATAGATATGAATATAAGTGAAGTATATGATAAATTTTCTAAGATGAGTAAAGATAGTTTGAAATTTAGAGACAACGCAAAAGAGGCATTAAAGATTAACCAAGAACTATTGAACCATTATAATAAGCAAAGCAAAGCAAGCATTAACAAATCTATTAAAAGACTATCAAAGCTTGAAAAAGAAATGCTTAAAACAAGAGAAAACAACTTGGTTATAAATAAAATTATACACCCTGTATTAATTAAACTAGAAATAAGTAAAGATTATAAAGAGAAACCAAATGAGACGGACGCCCAAAAAATGGTGAGGTTATCTAAGTTTTCAATTGAACTATACAAAGGTATCATAAAAGCAATTGATGAAATGGAACAATTCATTAATGATAATCTAACTATTATAAAACAAAAAGCAAAGGAGAAGTAAAATGGATATTCGTCAACAACAAAATGAGTTAATGGATTCTATAATAGACTATTTACCTAAATTAATTGTAGGAGTTTCAGATGCAGTTTCAAATTATCAAAGTGGACAAGAGGGAAAAGCTAACGAACTGATGATAGACATCGTTGATGGTTTAAAGTGGTTATCGGAAGCACTCACCTTAACTATCAGTATTCAAAAGGACCCTATAGATTTATCCGAGTTGCATGAACATTTTAACGAAATGATATCAGCGTATGAAAACACAGACTATGTATTGTTAGGAGATATCTTAGAGTATGAGATTCTTCCAATTCTAGAAAAATGGAATGAAAAATTAGCTGTGTAAAATGGTGAGTATAATGATGAACTTAGATAATAATCTTTCAGTTCTAAAAAGTAAAAATGAGCAATTGCATAATGAATTGATAGGAGTAGCTAATCATAATAGTAGTTACCAACTAATAGAAACAAAAAACAAACAGCTTACTGTAAAACTGATATATAATGATGGACTTACTGAAAAAGAACAGCTGATTCATAGTAAATACAACCCTATACAAGAAGCTGAAAAGTTTGCTAATGCTTATGTATCTAATAAAAAAAGCTATATATTATACGGATTTGGCTTAGGGTATCATGTGGAAGCTTTGTTAAATGCTATTGATGTAAATAGCATATTATACGTAATTGATCTAGATATACAATTATTTAAAATTGCGTTATTAGCACGAGATTTTACAAAAATACTCTCAGATGACAGACTTAATTTACTTGTTTCTTCTAATGAGAAGAAGGTTGCCAACGATATTAAGCGCATATTAGATGAGGATGCTGAGTTCATTACTTACACACCTTCAGTAAATACAATTCCTTCAAAATTTTCATATTTTAAATTTATTCTTGAAGATTGGAAGATGCAGCAGACTGTTACCGATAAATGGACTGGGATGCTACATGAAAACAGTTTATTAAATAAAGAAGTGGACTGTCCTAATGCAGGAGTGTTATTTGGCTCTTATCAGGATGTCCCGATGGTTTTAGTCTCAGCAGGTCCTTCATTAAATAAAAATAAGCATCTTTTGAAATTTTTAAAGGGTAAATTTTTAATTTTTGCAGTAGGGAGCGCTTTAAAACCTTTATTGAAATCTGGGGTAAAACCAGATTATTTTTGCATAATCGACCCAAAACCATCGATATATAAGCAAATTGAAGGGTATGAGAGCTTAGATATTCCGTTAATCTTTTTAGATACAGCAAGTTCGAGTACTGTATTAAAGTACCAAGGGCCAAAATATAAAGTATATAACAAAGCAAAAAATCATGTAGAAGAACAATATATTATACACACGGGCGGCTCGGTGGCTACTGCAGTATTAGATTTAGGTATTAAGTTTGGATGTAATCCTATTATTTTTACTGGACAAGATCTTGCTTACACAAACAATGAACATCATGCGGATGGCAAAATGTATAATCCAAATGCCAATGAAAAGATAAAAGAGCTGCCAAATATGAGGAGAATTGAAGGTCAAAATGGAGAAGTTTTAAATACTACGCTTGGATTACTAAGTTTTAAATATTGGATTGAAAACAAAATAAAAGCTAACCCAAGTATTTCTTTTTATAATGCGACAGAAGGTGGGGCAATTATTGAAGGTGCAAAACATAGCACCCTTTTGCAAACGATTGAGCAAATCTATATAAATAATATAGAACAATGCATGCAAAAAATTCAAAGGGCTGACTCTGTGATTATTTTGCTTGGTATTGGCTTAGGTTTTGAATTAACACACATTTTGCAACACTCACCTAATAGTAATATCATAATAATAGAGCCAGTAAAGGATAACATAAAAATAGCCATTGAATTTAATCAACAGATAGAGAAGCTGATAAGCAATAAAAATATAACGTTTTTAGCAAACAAAGACATTAGAGAAATAGAAAAGAAAATCAAAGAATTTATAGATATCAAGAATAAAAATAATATTCATCTTATTAGATCAATTTCTATAGATGAAAATTATAATAATACATTAAATGAAATAGAAAAAACAATTAATAAAAATATAAAAGAAATAGATATGCATCTTAACACTACAGAAACTTTATCTGAGCTTATATCTAATAATATAATGCAAAATTTACCTGAATTTAAAGCGAGTAAACACGATCTTAATATCTTGCTTGGGGCATATAAGGATAAGCCAGCAATTATAGTGTCAGCAGGCCCGTCTCTTGAAAAGAATATTCAAGAACTTAAAAATTATCGAGATAACGCAGTTATAATAGCAGGACCAAGAACTGTCAAACCTTTAATAGAAAACGGAATCACACCACATATACTGTGTAATATGGATCCTAAAGATAGCATGTATGAACTGGTGAAGGATTATAGTATATCTGATATTCCATTAGTTACACTAATGCAAGGTAATCACAAGCTAGTAGCAGCTCACCAGGGTCAAAAAGTCTTTGTATTCGATGAATACTTGGAGCCTATAAAAGAGTTAATTAATGGTGACAAGCCAATTAGTATTAATTTTGGTGGATCAGTTGCGACATTTTCGTTATCTGTCGCTGCAATAATGGAGTGCAATCCAATCATATTTATTGGACAAGACCTTGCGTATATTAGTGACAAAAAGCACGCCTTTGGAAACTCAAACATTGAAACACCAAAGGATGCAATATTAGCTAAAGATATTAATGGCGAAGATGTCTTGACTAGGGAAGATTGGCTGTATTTCAAAAAAAATATTGAAGGTCATATATCCAAAGCTTCAAACATTAAATTTATCAATGCCACAGAAGCTGGTCTCTATATAGAAGGGGCAGATCATTTAAGTTTAAAAGATACAATTCAAAATTACTGTAAAGTAGAATTTTACCCAGAAATCATACTAAAGAACATATTTATAGATGAGAACATTAAAGACGATAAACAAATACAAATCAAGCAAATCCTTATTAAAGTACAAAAGGTTAAAAAACACATTAAAGAAAACCATGATTTAGCCGAAGATATATATAAGTATATTAAACATACTAAATGTCTAAATATAGATAAAGTATTAAAGAAGATGGATAATAACGACAAGCATATAGAGAATGAGCCAGTTGTTAACGCACTCATCCATTATCCTATACAGCTTGATTACATGCATATAACATTGAGCTATTCTGCGAAAAGTCAAGAAACACCTGAACAAGAACAAATACGTATAGCGAGAAAAAATATAGCAATATATAAAGCAAAACTTAAAGCAATTGAGTATGTAGAAAGTGCTTTGCAACAACTTAAATAAGGAGCTGCATAAAATGATTAGATACGAAGAGCCTAAAATTATTGCTGAGATTGGATGTAATCATAAAGGTGATATTGAACTTGCTAAAGAAATGATAATGATAGCAAGTGTGTACTGTAAAGCTGACGTTGTAAAGTTTCAAAAACGGAATAATCGAGAACTGTTAAGCGAAGCACAATACAACGCTCCACATCCTAACCCTATTAATTCGTATGGTAAGACATATGGAGAACATCGGGAATTTTTGGAGTTTACGATAGAACAGAATCTGGAGATTAAGAAGTTTTGTGATGATTTAGGAGTTATATATAGTACATCAGTCTGGGACTTGACGTCTGCAAAGGAAATCTCGTCAATTGAACCTAAAATGATAAAAATCCCATCGGCAATTAATAACCACTATCAGATGTTATCTTGGTTATGCGAAAATTATCAAGGGGAAATTCATATATCTACTGGCATGACTACAAAAGCAGAATTGGATGAGTTAATTGAATTTTTTGTAGAACGGGACCGAAATCATGATGTTGTATTATATAATTGCACATCAGGTTATCCAGTGCCACCAGAAGATGTAAGTTTATTGGAAATCGCATATCTTCGAGAAAAATATAGTGAAAAGGTTAAGTATATAGGTTTTTCAGGCCATCACTTAGGAATTGCATTAGATGTAGCAGCATATACCTTGGGGGCTACGTGGATAGAGCGTCATTTTACCCTTGACCGCACTTGGAAAGGGACAGACCATTCAGCGTCTTTAGAGCCTGAAGACTTGAAGCTATTGATTAAAAATTTAAAAGAGACACATAAAGCCTTGAACTTTAAAAAGGAAGACATTCTAGATATAGAAAAAATACAACGAAACAAATTGAAGTATAAAGGATGAAATAAATGACTGACAAAACGGTAGCTTTCATTCCTGTTAGAGGTGGAAGTAAATCAATTCCATATAAGAACATAAAAAATATATGCGGAAAGCCACTTGTTATATGGAGTATAGAGGCAGCCGTTAATTCTGAAAAAATAGATGAAGTTATCATTAGCACAGACAGTAATCTGATTGAAGAAACTATTTTATATTACTTTAAAACAATTAAAATAAAAAGTATTGATAAAATCAAGATATTCAGAAGATCAGAAGCTAACGCAACAGACGAAGCGACTACAGAGTCTGCTATGCTTGAATATGCAATAATCAGTCAATTCAAGAAAATTGTTCTGATTCAGGCAACTAGTCCATTAATCACTACTGCTGATATTAATCGAGGCATTGAAAAATATAACACTAACCAATTCGATAGTATTTTATCATTAGTACGTCAGAAGCGCTTTATATGGAATTTTGACGAAGAGACAGAACAGGCTGCACCAGCTAACTACAAAATAGAAAAACGACCAAGACGACAGGAGTTTTCTGGTTATTTGGTGGAAAATGGCGCATTATATATTACTTCGAGAAATCTATTAATAAACACGGGTCAGAGAATCTCGGGTAAGATCGGTTTTATAGAGATGCCAGAAGAAAGTTATTTTGAATTGGATGAACCAGCAGACTGGATAATAGTTGAAGAATTATTAAAACAAAGACAGCAACAAGATAATACAGATATTGCAGTTAATGCGAAGAAGATAAAATTATTTGCAATGGATTGTGACGGCGTATTAACGGACGCAGGTATGTATTATAGTCCAGAAGGAGATTTATTGAAAAAATTTAATACAAAAGACGGAATGGGAATTGCTCGGCTTCATGATGCAGGGATTAAAACTGCAATTATTACAGGAGAAGATACTTCTATTGTAAAAAGAAGAGCAGAAAAATTAAAAATTAACGAATTACACTTAGGAATTAAGGATAAAGTAGCAGTTATGGAATCCATATGCAATAAATACGGATATAGTTTTGAAGAGATTGCCTATATAGGTGATGATATAAATGATTTACAACTGTTAGAAAAAGTAGGAATATCTTTTACTGTAGCTGATGGACATAATTCTCTAAAAGAAATCGTAGGTTATCAAACACAAAACAAAGGTGGTCAAGGAGCTGTTAGAGAGGCTATTGATTTTATTTTAGAACATAGACTGTCAACAAAAATTGATTAGAGGTATCTATATGATGAATATGCATTTGTACACGATTTTTCCACATGAAACTATATATGATGCGTTAAGGACAATTGACGACAACAGAAAAGGGTTTGTTATTGTAATTGATGTTGATTTTACTGTGTTGGGGATATTGACAGATGGAGATCTTCGACGTAGTTTTTTAGAAGGTAAACAAGTGCATGATCCAGTAAAATTTATATATAATTCGGAATATGAGTATGTTAGGGAAGACTCTGAATTTGATGAAATAATAAAGAAATTTAAATCATCAAGAGTCAATTTTTTACCAATAGTAAATAGCGATAAGAGTCTTGTTAATATTATAACAAAAAAACAGTTTCATATATTATTGATGGAAGATATTTCGTTTGACTTGCAATACGATTTTATGTCACTAGATGAAGAGATGATTGAACATGAAATTTACGATAAGCCCTGGGGATTTTTTAAAACAACATTTTTAAACCCATATTCAAGGGCAAAAATCATAAAAATTAATCCTCTAGGAGAGCTCAGCTTGCAAGAGCATTCAAGGAGAGAGGAACACTGGGTTATTATTAAAGGAACAGGTGAGTTAATTATAGGGGATTCAAAAAAAGTCATGCAAGCTGGAGACTACATTTTTATTCCTAAGCAGTGCAAACATAAAATAACTAACATTTCAAGTACAGAGCCGTTAATGATTTCAGAAATACAATTAGGCGAATATTTTGGTGAAGATGACATTATTCGATACGACGATAAGTATGGTCGTGTTTCTAATAATTCAGTAACGGTATAAGGGGAATTGAGTATGAATGTGTTTTGTGTCATACCTGCACGTGGTTGAAGCAGCTATTAATGCTAAATGGACATGATTTTTATATAACAGAATGTTTAATGAAAAGGAAACTATAAAATGAGCAAATTTCAAAGTAAACTTGATGATTTGTTAATTAAATATGATTTAATACCAATAGATTCTGACGAAACAATGGTAGAAAAGATAATGAAGGAAATATGGGCGGAAATCCCTACAAGCATCCGCACAGTTATTTGGGGTGCTGGCGCGCATACAAATGAGTTAGTTAATCTACTGCCTATTAACGAAAAAAACATTGTAGGAATTCTAGATATTGATTCAACATCTCAAAATCAAACACTACATGGTTACCCTGTTTACGATCCATCGTATATTAAGGATGGAAACATAGAAATGGTGGTTATTTCTTCATTTGTGCATAGACAAGAAATGAAGGACACAATAGGAACATTAAATCCTAAGTGTAAGCATATTGATTTCTACGATGAGCTAGCGGCTCGTGGGATAGAGCTTCAATGTGCTTTCTTTGCTTCTTTTGGGGACTATCAAGAACTTTATCGTATCAAGAGTTTTTACGAGAGTGCCAAAGTTGATGAAGAAAGAGAACATTACTTATTTCAATTAATATGTAGATACTTAAGTATTAAAGATTTCGTCTACGCAAAACAATTTAGTACTATATACATAGAAAATAATTATAAAAATAGCACTAGTATTAAAGAGTTCTGGGATGAATTTGCTATATTAACAAAAAAAATACATGCAGCAATAAGCAAAAGAAATACATTAGATATTAGCATGTTTGTGATTGATGCTTTGCGCTATAAGGACATTACAGCTATGCCTTACTTAAATAGTTTAGCAGAAAATTCAGCACATTTCACAAAAGCTTTTGCTACTAACCTTCATACTCGAATGAGTTTACTTTCAATATTAACTGGTAAACTTCCAATTGATGATGAACTATATAAACAACATATCATAATATTAGAAGAAAGTCCGTTATTGTCAAAACTAAAGAATAGTGGATATCGTTTGCGTAACTATACATTAGATAAAAACTTTATTGCAGATGGACCAGATATGGAGCTGATTCGTCTGCGGACAAATCCAAACGAAACAGCTACTGACTCCAATCGAGTAATACGTAAGTCAACTCCTAGTGTACTATGGGATCATATATGTTGTTTAGCTGAAAATATAGATTCGCCTATATTTACTTTATTACATTTGATTGCTGAAACTCATAGACCACATCTCTGTGGTTTTCATAAGCGTCAACCTCTAATCCATCAAGAAGTCAGGGAAGTAATAGAATATCTTGATGTATACGTTGAAGAAAATCTACAACAAACGCCTGAGGAATTTATAGAGCAATACAGGGAATGTGTTGAATACGTAGATACTCAGCTTAGTTATTACAGTCAGTTCTTCCCAGGTGAATCGTTAAATGTATTCTTTGGGGATCATGGCCAGGCAATAGAGACGGTGTTTCAAAAATCAGATAATATGTTCCCATTACTTTCATGCCATGATGACCGAATACATGTGCCGTTAATTTTAAATGGACGAACTATTAAATCTAAAGAAGTTAATCAATTATTTTCATTGAAAGATTTAGGACAAGTCCTTATTGACTTATTAAATAAATACGAAAACTATTTAAATGTTGACAAAAATACTGAAAAATTAGAGGTTTCAATACCGGAAGTAGAATTCGTACCTATACAATTTGAACCCATATATAACAAAGACGCTATGAAAAATTATCTTAAAGCTGGTGGGGAAAAATTTGTTTGCGGTACAAAAGCAGTCAGAACGGAAAATGAAAAGTACGTACTTTATGCTAATGGGGAAGAAGAATTTTATATATTACCAGATGAAGTAACAAACATTAGTAAAGACTATATGCTAAATGCATTAATAAAAAAAACTAAGAATTTATTATTGAGTAAAGAATTCCCTAGATTCAACTAAGAATTCTTTATCTTATTACACAGACTGGGAGGTAAAGAGGAATGAATAACCAAAAGCCGAAAGCGATAGTATTTGGAGCTAGCAAAGCTGGACGATATTTTGTAAAGAATAATACTCAGTATAATCTATTAGCCATTATTGATAATGATATTAAAAAGCACGGTTCTTCTATAAATGGTTTGAAAGTTATTAGTCCAAATCAGATAAATGAGTATCAGTATGATTATATTGTTATTACGAGCATTTATATCTATCAGATTCAGGATCAACTAGTTAAAGATTTGCAAGTCGATGAAAATAAAATCATAATTCCCCCAAAGAATCTACTTAAACCATCTTTACTTCCATTTATGGATGATTATACTCTTAGATTTGCAAGGGAAAGTTTGTTTTTCATATTAGACCAGTTTGAGAAAAATAATATAAAGCATTTTATTGATTTTGGCGCACTTCTAGGGATTGTTAGAGAAGGAGACTTTATATCATGGGACGACGATATAGATATAGCTATTTATGCTAGTGATTTTGATAAAGTAGCTGAAATACTTAAAAATAACATATATAAAAACAGTATAGATTCCAGCGTTCAATGGGAAGGCTTCTTAGCTTATAATAAATCAGATGATAGTGCAATAAGTATTGATCTTACAATAAAAGATAACCAACCTATAAAAAAATTCTCAATAAATATAAGCGCTATTTATTTTGATGAGGAGCACGCAATTACAGGTGTAAATCATGCTCCAAAACACCATTTTACACAATATGAAAAAATTAATTATTTTGGAAAGCAAATACGTGTTCCGTATGAATATGAGTCATATTTAGAATTCACTTATGGAAATTGGAGACAACCGAAAAAAGATACTTCATTTGCTGATAATACTAGAACCTTTAGAGAACCAGTTAGCACATACACAGTACCACTAGAATTTGTTTATTAGACAATTGTAAATACTTCCGAAAGAGGTGTGGATTATGACAAGAATTAAAAATAAAGTTATTAGTATAGATTATGAAAAGGCAAATCAATTTTTTGAGAATAGAGCAAATAAATATAACGAAAAGTATCCGTATGTTTCTACTATGTATCAAGATTCTAACCCAGAACTTACAAAACTTAGAGATGAATACGAAAAAAACAAAATCTTTCCTATGCTAGAAATTGACTTCGAAAGTAAAATCCTGGATGTTGGTTGTGGTGTTGGAAGGTGGGCTGATCTACTTTACAAAAATGGTTCAATTTATTTAGGAGTTGATTTTAGTAATGATTTACTAGAACTAGCTCGAAAAAGAATTACAACAATCCCAGGTAAAGTAGAATTTCAGCATCTAGCAGCACAAGATATAAAAAACAATAACCTTGTGATTAGTGGTAATTTTAACAGATTTATCATTACCGGAGTGCTTCAATATCTAAATGATGCCGATATAGAAAAATGTTTACAAGGAATTGTTTCTTTAGCTGATACGAATAGCATTGTTTATATCAAAGAAACGGTGTCTATTGAAAGTCGTTTAACTTTAAATCAATTTTATTCTGAAGAATTAGATGTTGAATATAGTGCAATTTATCGAAATAAAGAACAATATGAAACAATTTTTGAAAAAACACTTATAGCAAATGGCTTTCGAACTATAAAAAGAGGTTATTTATACGAAGATAAAGTATTAAACAATCGGAATGAAACTATGCAATATTTTTATATTTTAGAAAGGAAGTAATCCATGAAAATACACGATACAATATTTGCATTTGATTTAGATGGTACCGTAACGAAACAGGAAATTCTCCCTGTTCTTGCGAAAGAGCTGAATTTGTATGATGAAATGAGCCTACTAACAAAGTTAACTTTAGATGGTTCGATAGATTTCAAACAATCTTTTCGATTGAGAGTCGAAATATTAAAAAGTATTCCTATATCTAGAATTCAAGAAATTGTAGCTGATATCCAGCTAGATTCTAATATTGAAGCATTTATTAAACAAAATCGTCAAAGGTGTGTAATAGTAACAGGTAACCTAGATGTATGGATAGCGCCTATCATTAAACGGTTAGAATGTGTAAGTTTTTCATCGATAGCTAATGTTGATGGAGACCGCTTGTTAAGTATTCAAGAAATACTTCTTAAGAATAAAGCTATCTTTGAAACGAGAAATCAAGCTAAAAAAGTAGTTGCAATTGGTGAAAGTTATAATGATATATCTATGTTTACAGAAGCAGATTTAGGAGTAGCATTTGGTGGGATACATGATCCCGTTGATGAATTAATACAAGTATCAAACTATGTAGTGTATGATGGAGGTGCTCTATGCAATCTATTAGAAACGTTATAATAGCTGCTGCAGGTATGGGTAACCGGCTCGGATATGGTATCCCTAAATGTTTAGTAGAAGTACTTGGTAAAAAAATCATAGAATATCAATTAGATCTTTTGAAAGATGTACCAAATGTTAGAATAGTTGTGGGATATAGGGAAAAACAAGTGCTAGAGGATATTAAGAAAATTAGAAAAGATATAATTTTTGTTAGGAACCCTTCCTTTAAAGATACAACAACATTACAGAGTCTTTACCTTGCTACAAAAGGCCTGGAAGATTCTTGTATTATCATGGATGGAGATACCATTTATGAAAGGGAAAGCTTTAATCAATTCATGAAAGCTTGTGAAGATAATGTTCCTACAATTGGAGTAACATCATACATTTCCGATGAACCAGTCTATGCACAAGTTTGCAATGATAGTCAGTATGTTGTTGGGTTTAGCAGAGATATTGAATCAGGTTTTGAATGGGCTAATTTAGCTTTAATCCAACCGAGTATGTTAGCAAACAACAACACACATGTCTATCAGCAGCTAAGTAAATATCTTCCAATGAGGGCTATTCATGTTAAGCGATTAGAAATAGATACAGAACATGATTTGCAAGTTGCTATAAAAACATTAAATGAACACCCTAACTATGTATAGTTTTCTTTTAATATGAGATGTTTGTACTTTTGGTTTCAAAGCACGACAAAATATTAGATATAGGATGTAGTGATGGGAGATTTTCGTTTATAATATCGGAATATTGCAAATCGATTGATGCATTTGACATTTCTCAAGGTCTAATAGAGACAGCTAAATGTTTGAAAATATTGGGATGTCGTTAATAACGAGTAAAGTACTAAGTAATTACACTAAAAATGGGAATGAATTAATGAGTAAAATATTCTTATTTCAAAACCTATAGTAATGGCTAAGTGAAAATTTGTAAGTGAGGTAAATGACTATGAACAAGGGTTTTACAATATGGCTTACTGGTCTAAGTGGTGCAGGAAAAAGCACTCTTGCTATAGAAATCGAAAAATTTATCAAAGAGCAAGGAAAACCTGTACAGGTTCTTGATGGTGATATCATAAGAAATGAAGTAGGAAATTTGTTTGGGTACACAAGGGAAGATCGACAGAAAATGGGTCGGGTGGTTCGAACCATAGCTAAACTGCTAAATGATAATGGCATAAATGTTATAGTTGCTGCTATCGCAGCATATGAAGAGATGAGAGTAGCAAATCGAGATAAAATTGATAATTATATTGAAGTATACGTCAACTGTTCAATTGATACTTGCATAGAGCGCGATGTAAAGGGGTTATACAAAAAAGCTCTTAGAGGTGAAGCTAAGCATGTTGTTGGTATTGATGATGTCTATGAAGTACCAGAACATTTCGATATTGAAGTTAAAACTGACATCGAGACCGTAGAAGAAAGCGGAAAAAGAATAAAGGACTTTATATTGAAACATTATATCAGAAATGAAATAACTACTTAGTAAATTAAATTAAGCTAAACATGTATCTTTGGAGGAGTAGATACGGGGGAGAATAACAGAGGGATATGTTGATTGAGAAACAAGAGAAACAATTAATGCGTATATAATTTAATTTCTGCACATGACATATATTATATGAGGAAGTGTTTTGATTGAAAAAGACAACACAATTAAAGAACTTAATTCAATCAAGGGATTTACAATTTATCATGGAAGCCCATAATGGTCTTTCAGCAAAAATTGTTGAAGAAGCTGGATTCAAAGGGATTTGGGGTAGTGGCCTGTCTATTTCTGCTTCCTTAGGGGTTCGAGACAATAACGAAGCTTCGTGGACACAGGTTTTAGATGTACTGGAATTTATGAGTGATGCGACATCGATTCCTATTTTGTTAGACGGAGATACAGGATACGGGAATTTTAATAATATGCGAAGACTAGTAAAAAAGTTAGAACAACGTAATATTGCTGGAGTGTGTATTGAGGACAAGCTGTTTCCAAAAACGAACTCGTTTATTGGTGGTGAAGCACAACCACTAGCGGATATTGAGGAGTTCTGTGGTAAAATACAAGCTGCTAAAGAGTCACAAACAGACGACGATTTCATGGTTGTAGCTCGTGTAGAGGCATTCATTGCAGGTTGGGGTTTAGATGAGGCATTGAGACGTGCTGAAGCCTATAGATTAGCGGGCGCTGATGCAATTTTAATGCATAGCAAGAAGTCTGATCCGTCTGACATTGAGGCTTTTATGAAAGAATGGGGAAATAGACACCCAGTTGTGATTGTTCCGACTAAATATTATTCGACTCCAACAGAGTATTTTAAAGAACTTGGAATCAACTTAGTTATTTGGGCAAATCACAATATTCGCTCTTCAATAACAGCAATGCAAAATACAACCAAGCAAGTATTTAATGATGAAAGTCTAATAAACGTTGAAGGCAATATTGCATCAGTTAGTGAAGTGTTTAGAATTCAAGGGGCAGACGAGCTTAAAGAAGCAGAGAAAAAATACCTTCCAACTAATAACAAGGATATTAGTGCAGTTATTTTAGCGGCTTCACAAGGTGAGCAATTTGGTGAACTGACAAAAGATAAACCTAAATCAATGCTATTAGTAAACGGCAAACCAATTTTAGCAACACAGATAGAACAATTAAACCAAGTTGGGATTAAGCGGATTTCTGTAGTGAGAGGATTTGCTAAAGAGAAAATTTCTTTTGCAAATGTTAATATGATAGACAATGAACAATATGATGAATCTAAGGAATTATATTCATTGTATTTAGCATTGAATCGTGTAAACGGCGATACATTGATTACCTATGGCGATATTATTTATAAGAGTTATATTTTGAATGAACTACTTAATGATCCGAACGATATTACGATTATTGTAGACTCAGACTACGAACAATCGGGGAGTTTCCATGATTACGTAACGGCTGATCAACCATATTGCAGGAAACAATTTAATCAGGCTGTAAAGTTTCAGCAAATGTCCACAGATATACCTAAAGAAAAAATATGCGGTGAATTCATTGGACTTTGGAAAGTATCTAAAGAAGGTGCTAAACATGTGCAGGATGCATTTACTAAGCTTTCTAAAGAATATGATATTAAAACACTTCGCCTACAAGATTTATTTAATGAGATAGCAAAAGAACATACAGTCGCTATAAAATACATTAGAGGATCTTGGTTAGATATTGATGATATTATTGACTTACAAAAGGCTGGTGAGCTATAGAATGTTATCTACTAAGAATTTTGTTCAACAATTAAAATGCATTGGTTTTACATTTTTTAGTGGAGTTCCCTGTTCTTTTTTTAAGGATTTTATTAATTACGCTATAAATGAATGTGAATATATTATGGCTGCAAATGAAGGAGATGCAGTTGCGACTTGTGCTGGTGCTTATTTGGGTGGGCGCAAGTCTGTTTTTTTATGTCAAAATTCTGGGTTAACCAACGCACTTTCCCCGCTAACATCTCTAAATCATACATTTGAGATACCAGTACTTGGATTTGTTAGTCTGCGCGGAGAAGTGGGTATTCCTGATGAACCACAGCATGAATTATTGGGACAAGTTACAGGTGACATGCTTAATACGGCAAGAATTGCTTGGGAGTATTTATCGGATGATTGGGATGAGGCATTAAAGCAAATCAAAAGAGCAAACGAATTTATTAGAACAAATAAATCATTCTTCTTTATTGTAAAAAAAGGCACCTTTGATTCCGTTCCATTAAACGAGCAGTCACTTAATATAACACGAAATAAGACGATTAGAAAACGTGAAACAGATGATCAACAACCAAAACGACTGGAAGCATTAGATATAATTAATCGCCTAAAAGATAACAACACTGGTATATTTACAACTACAGGAATGACTGGTCGGGAACTTTTTGAAATTGAAGATGCGCCGAACAACTTATATATGGTAGGGTCTATGGGTTGTGTCAGTGCTTTAGCACTTGGAGCAGCATTAGTGCAGCAAGATAAAAAATTTATTGCTATTGATGGGGATGCAGCTTTTTTAATGCGAATGGGTTCTATAGCTACGAACGCATACTACAATCCTCCGAATTTATTTCATCTGTTATTAGATAACCATGCCCATGAGTCAACGGGGTGTCAACAGACGGTTTCTCAAAATATAGACTTTGTTTCAATAGCTGCTTCAGTAGGTTATGATAAAGCACTTTACATACACAATCTAAATGAATTATCTGAAGCTATAAGTGAATGGAATGAGAAGCAAAAACTAACGTTTGCTTATATGAAAATATCTACTGGGACAAAAAAGGACTTAGGAAGACCTAAAGTATCACCTCCACAAGTGAAAGAACGTTTTGTGAATTTTTTAAGGGGAGAGACACATGGTGAATAAAGCTGTAATTGTAGCTGCAGGTCTTTCAAGTAGGCTATATCCTTTAACACTAGATACTCCAAAAGGGTTACTAAAAATTAATGACGAGACTTTATTGTTACGATCTATTCGACTAATTAAAAATCTTGGTATCTCTGAGGTAGCCGTAGTTATTGGATATCAAAGTGAAACAATGATACAGGCATTAGAGGGCGAGGCAATTGTTATTGTCAATCCATTTTATCAGCATTGCAATAATATGGGTTCCTTATGGTTTGCTAAAAACTTTGTAAGTAACCAACCGTTTTTATATATGCACGGCGATATCATTTATGATGAAATAATTTTACAAAGTTCACATTGCGAGTTCCTAAGAAATCCATATGACTTACACTTAGTGACTGACTTTACTGAAGCTGACGAAGAAGCTATGAAAGTCAAAATAACTCCAGAAAATTTTCTCGTAGAATCTAACAAACAGTTATCTAAACAAGATAGTGCAGGTGAGTGGACGGGGATAGCATTCATAAATAACTCTGAAGCTGTGTTTGCATATATTGAAGAAGCTTTGTTAGCTGGGAATTTAAATGTATATGATACATACGCATTTACTAACATGGCTGGAGATGGGTACAAGTTATATTGTTCAGCCACTAATCATTTGCAGTGGATAGAAGTAGATTTTTTAACCGATTATGAAAAAGCAAAAAGGATGTTTACTCTATGACGCACTTCACATATTACAATCCAGTTAAAATCCATTTTGGAGTAGATATAATACAAAAACTCCCAGCTTTTATAAAATCACGTAATGCTTTAGTTATTACTTCGAAAGGCTTTAAGCGTCGAGGTACAGTCGATTATATTCAATCACTGAGCAACCGGATTGTTGCAATAATAGATAATGTAAAGCCCAATCCAACCTTAGCAGATGTAGAAGAAATATATGTATCTACGAATCAAATACAATTCGATTTAATTATAGCTTTAGGTGGAGGTAGTGTTATTGATGTTGCTAAAGCTATTTCTGTACGACCGAAAAGTGGGTCTGTAAATGACTTAATAAACATTATAAAAGACAATGACTGCAAACTTCCTTATAAGATAACACCTATAATAGCGATACCTACTACTGCAGGAACAGGGAGTGAAGTGACACCTTGGGCGACAATCTGGGATACTAAGGAAATGAAAAAGTATTCTCTTCATTTAAAAGACCTGTGGTGTGAAGCTTGTGTGTGTGATCCAATTTTGACACAATCACTACCTAAAGACATTACAATTCAGACAGGCTTGGATGCTTTATCGCATGCTGTTGAGGCTGTTATTAATGTGAATGCTAATCCTATATCTAATAGCTATGCAATAGAAGCCACACAAGAAATTATTACCATATTGCCTGAATTAGTTGCTGATTTAGATAGTATTCAGCTTCGAAGTCAAATGATGTTAGCATCATTGAAAGCAGGGCTAGCGTTTTCTAATACCCAGACATCTATTGCACATGCCATATCATATTATTTAACACTTCATAAGAGTCTCCCACACGGTATTGCCTGTAGTATTACGCTACCAGATATTATAGATTTAGCTATAGGAGTTAATGATGAGTTAGATAAAGAGTTATTTAAGATGTTTGGAGCACTATCTAGTGTTCCTATGAGAAAACTGTTCACTAAGTTGCAAGTCTCTATCGATTTGAGAAGTTATAATATATTAAAGGACGATTTACTATCAATACGTGAGTCTCTATCGCATACCAGTAGAGCAAAAAACAGCATTCTTGATGTTGAAGGATTATTTCTAAAATTAGAATCTAACGTATAATAAAAATGCAATTAAAGGACAGGTCACATATGATCACAATTCGTAATATAGAAAAAGAAGATAAACAGCAGGTTCTTGAATTAATCGAGATTATCAATCAACAAGATAACCTGGGATATTCGCTAACTGACGAATGGTTTGAATATGTAATTAAAGAAGCTGGAGAGCATATATTTGTTGCATTAGACACAACATCACTGAATTGTCTATCTGTACATGATAGTGATAAACATCAAGTTGTAGGGTTAGCTACATGTATGATTGATTCAATATCAAAGCAATCAGCTCAAATTAATATCATTATACACCCTGCTTACCGTAAGCGAGGAACAGGAACCGCTTTGTACAATAAAATAATACAGCATATTGAACCTTATCCCATAGTCAGATTAGAAGCAATTGCAAAGAAAAGACTTAAGCAATCAGTTAGTTTTATGGAAAATAGAAAATTTAAACCAGCAATCTACTCTTGGCAAATGGAACTAGGGTTAACGAATGTTGGAAATATAAAAAGTTCTATGCCTATTAATCAAAAAATTCAATTACGACCAGCGACAGAATTGGACTTTTTTGAATACAGAGAGACTATGCATAGTTGCTTTAGTCATGAAATATCCCACATCCAATATGAGCAAATATTTAAGGATTTAAGTATAAAACTTTATTTTTACGAAATGATTGAACCACAATATTCTCAAGGTAAAATTGTTGTTGGTATGATAGCGATGCAAATACGGCGTAATGTTTCTACTGGTTATTTGTTTGACATAGCGATTAAAGAGGCATACCGAGGTAATGGCTACGGTCGTCAGATGATTTGCGAAGCACTAAATAATTTAAAGCAAATGAATATGCATAAGGCAGCATTAATTGTTGAAGGTACTAATAAAAAAGCCTTATCACTTTATAGCAATTTAGGCTTTGTAATAGTGGATGAAGATATCATTATGGAGAAAATGATTGTTAACAATTAGACAATCGTTGCCGATAAAATAAATAAGTAAAATTGTCAGATAGAATATGTTCAAATAGATAGCATAGTTATAAAAATACGTTAACACGTAATCAATGGAGAGGTGACTATAATGGCAATGAGGAATCCCTATGATGTATATAAGCAACAAGTGAGAATATCTGAAAATAAAAAGAACATGGGGAAATCGGCAGAGAAAAAAGAGGCAGAAGTAACAACTCTACAACAATCAGAAAACCAAAGTGCAAATCAACAAACAAAGGGTGTAGAGAATAAAGTAGAGAATAAACCAGTTGGCAACAAGAATAATGTGACTGCAGGTAAAGATATAAAGACTATTCAGAAAGAAAACCCTTATTTGTTCAATACTGTTATGACTGCAACACCAGAGGAACTTACCCTTCTGTTATATGGTGGTGCTGTGAAATTTATGAAACAGACTATTGCCTGCATGAAAGCTAACAATATTACTGAAGCTAACACTGCAAATCAAAGAGCACAAGCAATTTTTGAAGAATTAATGTGTTCGTTAGATCAAGAAGGTCAACCAGAAATGTCACAACAGCTTTATAATTTGTATGAGTATATTAATTATAGCTTGGTAGACGCAAATATTAAAAAAGACCCTCAGATTATTGAGCAAATGATAGAGTTTACGAATGAGCTTCGTTCAACATGGCAAGAAGCAATCAAACTTGTTAGAACAAAAAAATAATATTAACAATCATAGAAATATAATAGTCTCAAATTTTGACATCATTATGACTATCTAATATTATTGAGTAATGAATTTATTAGAAATCGTTAGGAGGCATTTGATGTCTGAAGCAATCAATAATGTTACTGAAGTTGCTGATAGGTTAATAGATTTAACAGATATTGTAGAAGATGGTTTTGAACAAATTAATGTTTTAGTAATTCAGCATCGTTTTGATGAAGCAATATTACTTTTACAAGATGTGGTTAACGCTGTTTCTACAATGCAAAAGGCGGTTAATCCTTTACTGGATAGCTTTCAATCAGCCCAACTTGCACCTGTAACTAAGAACCTTATGGAGAGTATTGCTGGCTTTGTTAGTCTGTATCAAGAAGATAAGAAAGATGAAATAGCCGATTATATCTCTTCGAAGATTATACCGTGTTATAATGATTGGAAAGAACAGGTGAAGAATAATCTTAAACCACGGCGTACGAATTAAATAAATATCAAAAAAAACCTGCTGTTCATAATGCCACTATGAATACAGCAGGTTTTTTGATTTGTAATATATCTACCTTAACAAGTCAATACTAGAAGCCATTATGCCCATATTCATCCGTTGCGTAGAAAAATATGTTTGTTGCATGATTTGAAATTTCTGCAATTCCATTGCAGATTTAGCGATATCAGCGTCTCGCAGTCTAGAATCCGCGGCAGCTTGGTTTAATTCAGCCTCACGGCTATTATTCATGCTAATATCTAAGCGATTATCAATAGCACCTAAGTTAGCACGGTTACCTGATATCTGAGAAATTGCTTCATCGATAATGCGAAGTGATGCCCTAGGGTTTGATACTAAGTCTACTTCTGCTAGTGAGCTCCCAGTTGTGATGTTTCCAAGCTGCTCAGACAAAGCATTTCCTATTGAGATTTCAAGGCCCTCCCCATTAGCATTGGTTGTAGTATTTAGCAATTCGGCACTTCCGTCTAACAGAGATTGTGTATTAAACTGAGTATCTCTTCCAATGGCATCTACAGTGTCCCTCAACTGTGAGAATTCTTGTTGTAAAGCTTGGCGATCAGAGTTTGTAAGCATGCCATTATTGGCTTGAACTGATAACTCTCTCATACGTTGCAAGGCAGAGTGAGTTTGGTTTAGTGCCCCTTCAGCTGTTCTGACTAAAGACTGACTATCTGCCATGTTCCTTGTAGCCATACTCTCGCCGCGAATTTGACCTCTAAGTTTTTCCGAAATAGCTAAACCAGCAGCATTATCAGCAGCTTGGTTTATTTTCGTACCTGTGCTCATTCTCAACATTGCTTTTTGTTGTTCTAGTCCAAATCCATTACTAAAGCCTTGTACATTAATCATATTCTCACCTCCACTCTACTAGTATTGCAATGTTAGTCTATTTACTAACATTTTACATTATTTCCTCGGTTATTTCTAGAGTCTAATGTGCTATAAAGGGAGTTAAGCTTTACAAATAATAGGTCATATTATTATCCTTAATAGAAATCTTTTGTACTACTAAAAAATAAAAATTGAATAAAGGTTTATAGGAATATCGTCGAATAAGTAGTATGGTATTGTTTCAAATCAGTTGGTTTGCTACTCTAACAAATGATGATATAATATCATTGACAACACTGAAAATATCCTTAACAATCTCAGACGTTGCAGTATATAAAAAACACTCAAGGTAAAAAAATTAAATTGGGGGATTTATCATTGGAAATTGATTGGAGAAATGTGCTAGAAACACTCTTTAACTTTATACTAATAATTGCATTTGTATTTTTTATTAACCATGTAACAAATGTTGTGAAAAGACGTAAAGCGAATAAAATTGATAATGCTGACATAAATAATAATGACAGCAATGAAAGTGATAGTAATAACAACAATAATAAAGACAACAACAATAAAAAGAAGAAATAATTAGTTGTTAGATATATCTTGAAAGGATGTGGCGAAATGGATGTTGCAAAAATGTCGATGTCACTCAGTCAGATGCAATTACAGCAGGATGCTAGCATGGCTGTTATGAAAATGGCAATGGATACTGCAATGACGCAAACCGCAGATATTACAGACTTATTAGAGTCAAGTATGAAAACAATTGACCCAAATGTAAAAGCTATGGAACAATCTGTACAACCCCATTTAGGTGGTAATATAGATTTATATTTATAGCCCAATAAGGCCTCCGGTGAACTTATATACTGGAGGCCTCACTATTATTTGAATAAAGGCGATACTGAGTTATTTGCACTAATGAAGTGCGAATAATTGACCTGTTACACGAAAATATACACAGGCAAAATGTCGGAGGTAGCCAACTAATATATTATGGTATAATTTCTTTACTCATACAAGGAATGAGTTGTAGTGTAGCTACTGAAATTGATAAGAGGTGAAATAAATGTCCTACGATATTTGTAGTATATGTGGCAGGTTTTATGCTAAAGATGGCCAATCTTATTGTGGAGAATGTAGGGACAAAGATAAGAAAGAATTCAATAAATTGCGTACGCTTGTAAAGCAGCGACCTGGTATCCTAGCATTCGAGGCATCGAACCAAACTGGAATCCCAATTAATACAATAATGCGGTATGTTAAGGAACGCCGAATTTATATAGCTGGAGACGGTAAAGACTCTGGTAAAATTTATTTTCGAGATACACTTCCTGAAGATAGTAGAAAAAGGCGTTGGACAAATGACTAATTTACAGCTTTAAAGTAGCAGGATCTAAACCGAATCGATAGTATGATAATAGACTATTTCATAAGTCTAGTTTATATGCTAAGCAAATAGCTATTCTAATATGCAGCAATAATTCGGTGATAGGAGGAAAAGGCATGCTTACATCTGATAAAAATAAGCCAAATTGTCTATCCAAACTTACTATAGCATTAGAGTCGCTTCAGGTAGCCACTGTCGTATCTAACGAAAATAATTATATATTACACTTAAATAAAACGACCGAGTTAATTACAGGCTGGACAAATGCCGAAGCAAAAGGTAGAAAAACTAATGAAGTTGTTAATGCATTAGAGGTAGGAGAATGTACAATCCTAACTGCTAAAAACGACCAAGATTATTATATTAAAAAAGCTACTTTTGATTATTATATTGACAATGATAGACAGAAAAAATATATTATAACTTTTTTCAGTAAAGTTGCTAATTGCTCTCAAAGTCAGTTATTCACTTTATCTGAGCAAAACCTTCGCGTTATATTCGATAGTATTTATGATGCAATTATAATTCATGATATTGAAGGTAATATTTTAGACGTTAACGAGAAAATGCTAGATATGTATCAGGTAACAAGGGAAGAGTTAAAGGGATACACGATTGTAGATGATTACTCAAGTGAAGATAATCCATTCCACCTTTTGCCTTCAATCTGGTCGAAGGTTGTTGATGGTGAGCCACAGTTTTTTGAATGGAATGCACGGAGACCCAGGGATAAGAGCGCTTTCAATGTCGAAGTATATCTGAAAAAAATTCCGATTAAAAACAAAGATGTAATAATGGCTACTATTCGCGACATAAGCGAGCGAAAACAAACAGAAAATATGATTCGTCACTTAAGCTATTATGATAAACTCACAGGACTTCATAACCGTGCTTATTTTGAAGAAGAGTTAAAGCGCTTAGATAAGAGATATAATTTACCATTAAGTATTATTATTGCGGATGTAAATGGGCTTAAGCTAACTAACGATGCCTTTGGGCACTTAGCTGGAGATAACCTGCTAAAAAAAGTTGCAGAGATTCTAAGACAGGCATGTCGCAAAGTAGACACAATAGCCCGCTGGGGTGGAGACGAATTTGCAATAATTCTAACCAATACTGATGCAAGCGTTACTGATGAAGTCTGTCAAAGAATTCAAGAACAATGCAACCAAGCAGATCCGCAGCCTATTACTATGAGTTTAGCTACTGGCAGTGCGACGAAGACTGAGATGAGAGAAGACATATTAGATATTATTAAAAAAGCAGAAGCGAATATGTACTCTAACAAGCTCAGGAATGGATCGCAAATCCGCAAAAAAATTATGAACTCTCTATTAAAAAAGCAAAGGCATAATAAGCATAATACGGATAGGATGATAGCGCTAGCTAGGAAGATAGCTGAAAAACTAGATATGGATGATACGGAAATAGAATCTTTAGAATTATTGATAACTTTACATGATATCGGTAAGGCTTCAATCGCTGACGAGATATTATCTAAGCCAGGACCATTGACGCAAGAGGAAACAAATATCGTTCGTAAGCATAGTGAAATTGGTTTTCGTATTGCTTCAACTTATCCTGACTATGCCCATATTGCAGATGGGATTCTAGCACATCATGAATGGTGGGACGGTAGTGGTTACCCAAGACAATTTAAGGGTGAAGAAATTCCTCTCATGTCAAGGATTGTTGCAATCTTAGAAGCCTACGATGTAATGACGGAAGATCAGCCCTATAAAAAGGCGATAAGCAATGATGAGGCTATAGAAGAATTAAAAAGGTGCGCGGGGACGCAATTTGACCCGAATCTAGTAGAATTGTTTGTAAAGATTATTTGATAGACTCTAATTGAGTTAGCCATTGATTAAAATGTATACAGGCATTACGAATAGCAGCTAGGCCTATTTCATCAGCGATGATGGGTCCAGCTGTTTTTTTGTTGTAGCGGTACTCAGGAATCAGATTAATAATTCGCTTTGATGGAGCAGTTTCAAAGCCGTTATTTATATGTTCTGGGGTCTTAAAGGTTTTAGCCATTCTATTAAGTTTGTCTATGGCTGTTTCTTTTTTGAAAAAATAGCTACTAAATTTAAGTGGTTCTGTAAGTATAAGAGCTTCAAATTCATGTAGCTGAATATAAGGAATAAACTGTGGATGATTCATATCTTTGGCGACAGCGTCCTCAATATAACGTACAATTTCATAAGGGTCTGTATTATTGTCAGATTTATCGGATGAATTAAGAATATCTACATATTGCTCATTTTCTGTCTGAGTATTAGTTAATGTATTTAGTCCTGGAAACCCTTTTGGTAGTCCATACAAATCTATCATTGTTGTAAACCAAGCATCAGTATCACGTTCCATCCAGTTTTCTAAATCAAGCTTAAGCTTTTCGTAGCTGACTAACCCGCCGCGAAAAATCTTACGTCCACGCCTACCTGTTTCCACCATGCGAACCCGCACCTTTAATCCGAATGTTCGTAAATGCGGAGCAAGTACATCGCGTACAAAGGTTTCCTCTGTCTGTCCTTCGACGACCATGTTTATTCTAATTAAACTATCTTGGTTATTGCTTCTGGTTGAATTGCTTTGATTCATTTATGAAGGCCTCCCTCCAAGGATGTTCTTCTGCCATAATTCACCGAGCGAATAATCCTGAATCCACTTTGCTAATTCAGTAATATCTAGGCGTTCAAAGGTAGATTGCCCTTCCTTACGATCGACGACAATAATATCCTGCATATCAAATTCATCTAAAAGCGTGACAGACTGCGTGGATACAATCACTTGTGTTTCTAAGGCTACGCTTTGTAAGAGTCCAGAAATAACGTTGATTGCATACGGGTGGAGTCCTAGCTCTGGCTCATCGATGCAGATTAATGCGGGTAAATTTGGCTGTAGTAGCAATGTAATTAGGGATATCATACGCACCATGCCGTCTGACATATGGCTAGTGTTAAATGTCATTGAACAACCTTTTTCCTTCCAATAAAAATAAGCTTGGGCATCCTCTGTTTGATTTTCGCCGTTCCATATAAAGTCACCAAAAAACGGAAGGATTTGCTTCAAGGTGGATACTATACGCTTATAATGCATCGGATGGTTTATGTAAATATCTTTTAGAGTATTCACGACGGATAAATCGTTGGCTTGATGGAAGCGATAAAACTGCCAATCACAAATTTGCCTATAGACTTCATCTAAGGAGCCTGTGGTTGTGTCGCTTTGCTTATACAATTGGTCATGCTCATTAATGGAAAACAAGACAGAGTAAGCATAGTTGTTATCGTTGCTGAATGAAAGCTCTGCAGTTAGCTGACTTGTTTGTTGGCTTCCGTGATAAAGTATATGAGATGCATCCTTCTGTTTAAGCTCTGTACCCTTTAAGCTTGCCCGCACCACCTTTTGCAGCATCTGAAGAAATGATATTAAATTTGATTTGCCCGCACCGTTAGCTCCGATTACCACGTTCAGTGCATTTAACTCTATATCTAAGCTGCGAATCGATTTATAACCATTTAACTTTAGTCTATTAAGCTGAGTCATTAATTGTCCTCCTAACTACTAATAGTTTATAATTAGTTTCATTATAGCATGAATTGAGCAGTTGGCAGTATTAGTTAGCATTAGTTTCATTTTTTTGTCAGACCTAGTATAATAAAGAAGACTTGATTCAGGTGGAATTTAACTACTCCTTAATATTAGTCGCACTTATTCTATACTCTACATGAACTTTAGGAGAAAAATTTTATGCAAGTAATAGTATCCCATATTAATATTGACTTTGACGGATTAGCATCCATAGTGGCTGCTAAGAAGCTGTATCCAAAAGCCAAGATGGTGCTTCCAGATAAAATCAGCATACCCGTACAGCAGTTTCTTGCAATCTATCGTGACTCTTTCGAGTTTTATGTGCCTAGGCAGATTGATTGGAAGCTTGTTACCCATGTAATCATGGTAGATATTGCAAACCTAGAAAGATTAGGAGCATTTACGAAAGAGTTGCCCAAAGAGGGTATCCACTATACAGTTTATGACCACCATCAACCGCACGAAACCGATATAAAAGCTGATTCTGGAAATGTTGAGCTTATTGGAGCAACAGTAACGATGCTATTGGAGCAAATCGAAGCTAATAAAATACCGATAACGTCATTTGAAGCTACGGTGATGGCTATAGGTCTCTATTCTGACACAGGTTCATTTACATATCTAGGTACTACAGCTCGCGATATGAAAGCGGCAAGCTATTTAATGGAGCAGGGGGCTAATCTAGCAATTGTAGCTAGTTATACTGATCGACCGCTATTACAGGAGCAGCAGCAAATCCTTAATTCCTTATTATTAAATGCCACGGAAATTCAGGTACAAGGTATAGAAATATTAATAAGCTGGCACCGCCAAAAAGACTACCTTGGTGGGCTGGCGATTTTAGCACGAAAATTACTCGATGTTACTGGTAGCCATGCCGCTTTTATAGTTGTAGAAATGGCAAAAAAGGTATTCATAATTGGTCGTTCTAGCACTGAACGCGTAGATGTACTGCCGATAATTTCAAGCTACGATGGTGGGGGACATAGTAAAGCAGCTTCAGCTAGTGTTAAGCATGGGGATTGCTTAGAGATTGTTAAGCAGATTAAAGAGGCTTTGCCATCTATAGTGAGGGCGGCAGTAGTAGCTAGAGGTATGATGACATCGGCAGTGAAGACGATTGCTCCAGAGACAACGATTGAAGACGCTGCGAAGATGATGCTTAGGTATGGACACACTGGTTTTCCAATTGTTAAGGGTGAACAACTAGTAGGGATTATCTCTCGACGTGATTTAGATAAAGCAACTCATCACGGACTTGGACATGCCCCGGTGAAGGGATTTATGAGTAAGGATCTAGTGACTATTACACCTGATACGACTTTAGAAGAAATACAGAATATTATGATTGAGCACAATGTTGGCAGAATGCCAGTTATGGATAATAATCAGTTAGTTGGTATAGTTTCACGTACCGATGTTGTTGAATTTCTCCATGGCAAAGACGTACAAACAAATGCAGAAATTGACGGCTTAGGTAACAAACCGATTGTTATGAATCTAATGGACGCGATGAATAAGAATATAGACGATATTATCTATTCATTACTACGTAATATTGGGGAAAAAGCAGATAAGCTAGGTTTTAAAGCATATATTATTGGTGGAGTTGTGCGGGATTTAGTTATTGGCTTTAAAAATGAAGATATAGATATTGTTGTTGAAGGCGACGGAATTCAATTTGCACAGATGCTAGCCGAGGAGTTCGGTGGTTCAGTTCGAAGTCATGAAAAGTTTGGGACAGCCACCTGGAAGACTGACGAGTTTTGCGTAGCTAACAAATCATATTGCCGTGAAGGGCTTAAATTTGATATCACAACAGCGCGCAGGGAGTACTACGATTATCCAGCGGCTCTGCCAACGGTGGAGCGCTCCAGCTTGAAAGAGGATTTATATCGTAGGGATTTCACAATTAACGCCATGGCGATTCAAATTAACGATAGTGAATTCGGTAAACTCATTGATTACTTCCATGGAATTAAAGATATAAATAATAAAAAAATTCGAGTACTCTATAATCTCAGTTTTGTTGAAGATCCGACTAGGATATTAAGAGCTGTTCGCTTTGAGCAACGCTTTGGTTTTTTAATGGATGGACATACCCAAGAACTTGCCTTAAACTCCCTAGATAAAATTCCAGCAGTATCTGAGGTGCGAATTGCCAATGAACTTAAAAATCTTTTTCAAGAACAGCATCCAGTCGAAGCCATTGAACGATTAGCTGCATTAGGGGTTTGGGATTATATTATTGGTGATGGTGTGGCCAGCTTAGAGGTTTTAGAACGTGTCAAGGAGTTAAAGGGTGTAATAAAAATAGTAACGAACAAAAACGTAAACAATCAGGACATTCATATTACATCACCTTATGATAATGATAAATATCGATTCTGGATATGCTACCTAGCGTCCCTGTTCTATGACAACGACCAATGGTTAGAGCGAGTGCAGAGATTCACGTTAAATAACGATGATGTAGAAGTGCTCAATCACATCCAAAAGCTAGAAGCAATATGGCAAGATAAAATATTTATGCAAACTTCATTAGGAGTTATTCATCGCGAGTTATACCAATTCCGGGTTGAGGCAATCATATTTGTACTTACCTTGACTTCGGATTATCGTCAGCAAGCTAAAACAATTATTGAGTATTTACAAAAAAGGGTAGCAATACCAGCGCTTCTAACGGGCAAAAAGCTGAAGGAGCTAGGCATTAAGCCAGGGCCGATATATTCGGAAATTTTGTTTGAGTATGAATGTGCGTATTTAAACGGAGAAATAAGTAACAAAGATCAGATAAATTATTGGCTGCAATCTTGTATAGATGATAGATAGAAACGATGTAGATGGATTATGAGTCTTTAGTAGCAATTACAGTAATAAAGAAAAGTTTAGTTGCAGATAACTAAACTTTTTTTTATTAGCGCCGATATATACTGTAAGAATAAGTATGTTTAGGTAAACGTCTAGGCAGAAATTTTGGAGGTGCTAGTATGGTTGGTCCAATTCGCTTTGGTGGTTTAGCCAGTGGTATGGATACAGAAACAATGATAAAGGATTTAATGCGAGCGGAACGGATGCCGATGGACCGCATGTTTCAACGTAAACAATGGACGGAGTGGCAGCGTGACGCTTTTCGTGAAGTTAATTCAAAAATGCTAGAATTTCGTAACATAGCAGGAGACATGAGGTTACAAGGGACATTTCTAGCTCGCAAGGTAACTTCAACAGATTCTAATGCTGTGACGGCTAGAGCTGTCGGAGCAGGTGCTAACTTTACGTCACAAATTCGTGTAAACCAGGTAGCAGAAGCGGCTTATATAAATAGTGCAGAAGCAGTATCGATTAATCACACAAGTGCGGAAGACATGCAAGAGCATGTAGGGAAGAAGTTTACCATTAATGGCACTGAATTTACGGTTAGAGACAATGAAACACTAAATCAACTGATAAGTAGAATTAATAACAGTAAAGCAGGAGTATCGATGTTTTACGATACTCAAACAAATAAGGTTTCAATGTCTTCTAGAGAAACAGGTTTAGATGGTTTAGATTTAGTGGATGATTCTGATTTTTTACATGAAGTACTTAATTTATATGAAGTAAACAATGGAGATGAACCAGTTAACTATAGCAATGGTAAAAATGCTAAATTTGTACTTAATGGCTTAGAGACTGAACGTAAAGCTAACGTTTTTACAATTAGTGGAGTGGAATATACCATTAAAGCTGTTACAGATAATGCTGTAACCGTTTCTTCTGTATCAGATACTGATGCCATCTTCGATAAAATTAAAGGGTTTGTA
>NZ_MIJE01000006.1 GCF_001730225.1 Desulfuribacillus alkaliarsenatis
CATAGTGATATGTTTAGCGGACAGATACTAATCGGTCGAGGGCTTAACCACAAGGGTTAACAAAGATCGTAGGGAAACACAATGATATAAGCTTTTATGTCTATAGATTTAGGAAGTGTAGTTGTAAAGTCTGGTGGCGATAGCGGAGGGGACACACACGTACCCATCCCGAACACGACCGTTAAGCCCTCCAGCGCCGATGGTACTTGGGGTGAAGACCCCTGGGAGAGTAGGACGTTGCCAGGCTAAAAAAGCATTATTCCTTCGTAGCTCAATGGTGGAGCAACCGGCTGTTAACCGGTAGGTTGTAGGTTCGAGTCCTACCGAAGGAGCCATGCTCGCATAGCTCAGTCGGTAGAGCGCATCCATGGTAAGGATGAGGTCATCGGTTCAATCCCGGTTGCGAGCTCCAGTTGATGCTTAACACATAAAGAGTTTTGGCTAGCAATTCATAGGGCCCGTTGGTCAAGCGGTTAAGACACCGCCCTTTCACGGCGGTAACAGGGGTTCGATTCCCCTACGGGTCACCAATTATGGACGATTAGCTCAGCTGGGAGAGCACCTGCCTTACAAGCAGGGGGTCGGCGGTTCGATCCCGTCATCGTCCACCATGATATACAATTATATCAAATGGTAATACTACAAAAATGAACATGTTCATAACATCATGCCGCTGTAGCTCAATTGGTAGAGCAACTGACTTGTAATCAGTAGGTTGGGGGTTCAAGTCCTCTCGGCGGCACCATTTGGATGGATGCCCGAGCTGGCCAAAGGGAGCAGACTGTAAATCTGCCGGCATCGCCTTCGTAGGTTCGAATCCTACTCCATCCACCATCTTTGGACATGCTACTTGTTCATTCAGTAGTGGGAAGTCGCCAAGTGGTAAGGCACCAGACTTTGACTCTGGTATGCGTAGGTTCGATCCCTACCTTCCCAGCCATATGAGCCATTAGCTCAGTTGGTAGAGCACCTGACTTTTAATCAGGGTGTCACTGGTTCGAATCCAGTATGGCTCACCACTTTTATTTTAACTGCAGAGTTAATTAAAAGTAGTAGGAGTAATTTAATATGCGGGTGTGGCGGAATTGGCAGACGCACTAGACTTAGGATCTAGCGTTTTACGACGTGGGGGTTCAAGTCCCTCCACCCGCACCATTAAGTATAAAACTTAATAAATAGGATAATATGATATTATCTAATGCGGAAGTGGCTCAGTGGTAGAGTATCGCCTTGCCAAGGCGAGGGTCGCGGGTTCGAATCCCGTCTTCCGCTCCATAATTGTCTGGTGGCGATAGCGGAGGGGACACACACGTTCCCATACCGAACACGACCGTTAAGCCCTCCAGCGCCGATGGTACTTGGGGTGAAGACCCCTGGGAGAGTAGGACGTTGCCAGGCATGTGCCCTTAGCTCAGCTGGATAGAGCGTTTGACTACGAATCAAAAGGCCGGGAGTTCGAATCTCTCAGGGCACGCCACTTACATAACGGTTCCGTAAGAAGACATAGATTCTCTTACGGGGCCGCTTTAACGGGGTATGGCTCAGCTTGGTAGAGCGCTTGGTTTGGGACCAAGAGGCCGGGGGTTCGAATCCCTCTGCCCCGACCATCATTACAAAAGAATAATTGCGGGTGTAGTTCAATGGTAGAACACTAGCCTTCCAAGCTAGATGCGTGGGTTCGATTCCCATCACCCGCTCCATATGGGGCCATAGCTCAGCTGGGAGAGCGCCTGCCTTGCACGCAGGAGGTCAGCGGTTCGATCCCGCTTGGCTCCACCATAAACCTTTGTACTCTTTGTACGAAGGTTTTTTGATATATCCAACTATTTACATGCATACTAAGCAGGAGTTTAGAGCTATTTACAGAAATAGATATTACGATAGACTATAATTAATTAGTATTGATAGTTAGATTGATTATTTTGCAATTAGTTTATTATTTTGTAATTGATTATTTTGCAATTAGATTATAATTTTGTAATTGATACTATTATAATAGATTATTTTGTAATTAGATTGATAATTTTAGGAGGTAACGTTTGTGTCTGATTATAATTTTGATGATCAAATGGTTCCGTTTAGCTTTTTTCATTCTGTTATTGAAATGCTGCCTATCGCCATCGATATAATTAATGAGGAACAAACGTCAGTGTTATCTAACTCACTATTTGCTGAGATGTTTGCGTGGAACGATAAATATCCCTTCACTGAAGAGATTTATCAAGCATTTTTATTTAAGACCGCCATCAACACAGATGAGTATAAATGTAAAACTATCTCTGGTGATGAGCGAACTGTTCATTTGATAGTCGAGCCGTTATTTGATCAAGCCGATGTTATCGGGGCAGTTATCATTGCCAGAGATATTACTAACATAGTAAATTATCAACAGGAATACACCAAACTCGAAAATACTGTTACTGAACTGAAAAATCTATTAGCAGAAAAACAAGAGCTTTTATTGAAGATTGAATCACATTCGACATCGTCCCAGGAGCTATCTAGTGGCCATACGATAGATGACAAAAACTTAAAAGAAGAGATAGATTATACGAGTCGTGATAATAATACCTGGCTAGCTATCAGAGAGCTTAGAAACAGTATCAAAGCTAATCATCCAGTTTACTTATATGGTGATATAGGCTTGGAGAAGCGAGCTATGGTTAAGCAAATATTGCAAGCTATGCGCATTCGAACCATTAGCTGGATTGATTTAAAAGCTAATAAGCAACTTAGCCAGCTAAGAAGTGATATGGAGGTTAGTAAGTCTTTTGTAGTTGTAGACGTTAAACACAAGCAATTGCTACAACCAACGATAGATATGTTGGCTGGCCTATCACATAATGCTAATAAAAACTGGCTTATAATTGGCGATGCCCCAATTAAAACATTAAATAACAACATAGACATAATTCGCATACCATCATTAAAAGAAAGAAAGTCAGACATTCTTCTTCTGGTAGACAAGCTATTGCCTGAAGGAATTGAATTAGATGATGAAGTGAAAAGGAAGTTTATACAGTATCAGTGGCCTAAGAATATTCGTGAGCTACGTAGTGTGTTAATTTATGCAGATAGCATGCGAGCACCCCATGAGCCCAGTATAACAATAGATCACTTAGATGGAATGAAATTAACTTTAAGTAAAGCAATGAAATTGGAGAGCAATATAGAAGACTCATCAACTAAAACAAAGTTTGAAACAAAGTCAACTGAAGCAACTTCAAATGTGGAAACATCAAGTACAGGTACAATAATAAAGAAAGCTACCTCGGATATGAATGCCCTTGACCTGTTGCTGCAATCTATGGACAAGTCAAATCAAAGCATGCCAGATATATTTGAAAAAATTGAACGCATCTATATTGAAAAGGTATTCCAGAAATCAGATTACAATATAACTCATACCGCAAATAAACTAGGTATTAAGCGCCAAGCATTACAGTATAAGTTGAAAAAGTATAATCTAGCTCCTGATGAAGCGCCAGAGAAATTAAATTGATATTATGCTAGTATGTGTGCAAATCAAAGTACTGATATGCTCTATTACTAGCTTTTTTTTCTTGACTAATAGCACATTATAAAGTATCCTTAAATACAATAAAACATATCAGTTTACTATGAATTAAAAATTAGGAGGAAAATATATGCTCTATCATCAGAGATTTGTGCCAACTGTGGAAGAATTATTTGACAAAAAAGTTGCACCTGAAGATAAGTTCTCATGCTGGAATTGTCATGGCGAAGTATTGCCTGAATATCTATATTGTCCAGGGTGTGGACAGGAGGCTAGATTTTGTCGAACGTGTAAAACTCATATTGAAGCAGATGAGACTATTTGTCCAACCTGCATTGATGGCTTTAATTGGGATGTAGAAAAACGTAAGAAAGTCACTAACCAAACCTTTCAGGACTATGTTGAATTTCGCTTAGGAGGAAAGTCTGGATTCTATGATCGCTATCCAGTTTCAGAAGAACGACGCGATTTATTCCGTGATTATGTTAAGGAACGTCAAGGGAATCTATGGACAATTCGCACCAGGGTAGATCAAGGGAATATTAACTTGGAGCAAATGAGAACTGTTACGGAATTGGTGGAGAAATATCAATTGGGAGATTTGCACTGGACAGATCGTCAAGGCTTGCAGTTAATTAATGTAGATGGTCGACAGCTTTTTACCATTACTCGTCAATTGGCTGCAGTAGGGTTATATCTATCCCCGCGGGGAGGTACCGTGCGAAATACGATTGCATGCCCGTCATTACCAGATTGTCGTAATGGACTAATACATGCTTATGGTTTAGCTAAGATATTAAATAGCCGTTATAAAGACATTACAGGTCTACCGCATAAATTCAAGCTATCTGTTGCTGGCTGCCCTAATAGCTGTACCCGTGCACAGGCTCATGACATAGGAGTCATGGGTACGCAGGTTATTAAAATTAACCAGGCGACCTGTACGGGCTGTGGTCACTGTGCAAACGCATGTAAGGAAGATGCAATAACAATAAAAGACCAAAAGGCAACTATAGATTACTCCGCTTGCGTGGATTGTGGTATGTGTCATCGCGCATGTCCAACAGGAAGTGCAGAAATTGCCAAGGCTGGTGTCAGCTTATATGTAGGAGGCTGTGGTGGTCGTCATCCGCAGAACGGGAAACGTCTACTGAGAAATGCAGATGTTGAGCAAATTTTCCCTTGGATTGAAGCGCTACTTACAGAATGGAAGACCTATGGAGAAAAACGCTGGCGCTTAGGACGTTGGATTGAATACGTTGGCTGGGATGAGTTTAAAGCGAAGGTTAGCGCACGTGTACATGCACAAAATACCATAAAATAACTATATTGATAAAGAAATAGTAGGTTTATGCCCATAAGCATTTAGCTTATGGGTGTAAATTTACATTCCTTAGTACGGATTGAAGGGAGATTATCTAATGTCACATAATTATAAACATATAAATACAGATATTTTAATTATAGGTGGTGGAACTGCTGGCTGTCTCGCAGCAGTGGAAGCGAAGGAATTAAACCCAGAATTACAAGTAACCATTTTAGAAAAAGCAAACATCGAAAGAAGTGGCTGTCTAGCAGCTGGTATGAACGCCATAAACGCTTACTTAAATCCTGGGGAAACTCCAGAAAGCTTTACTAAATATGTCCGCTATGACGCATGTGGATTGCTACGCGAGGATTTAGTACTATCCCAGTCCAAAGAATTCGAATACGTAGTAAAAAAAGTAGAGTCATGGGGTCTTCCTATCCTAAAAGACGAGCAAGGGAATTATCAGCCAAGAGGTCGCTGGAACATCAAAATTAACGGCGAAAAACTAAAGCCAATCATAGCTAAGAAAGCTATTGAGTCTGGTGTTGAAGTTATTAATAGAGCTTACGCCACTAACTATATTGTTGATGGAGGCGCGGTTAAGGGAGTTTATGCAGCAAGTACAAAAGACGATACATTCTATGTAATCAGAGCCAAGAAAACAATCGTAGCAACGGGTGGAGCTGCTGGTATTTATAAACCAAATAACACAGGTGATGCACGACATAAAATTTGGTATTCGCCGTTCAATGCAGGAGCTGGCTATGCCATGGGAATACGCGCTGGTGCAGAAATGACATCATTCGAGCACCGCTTTATTGCACTACGTACAAAAGACATTATATCGCCAACAGGCACACTTGCCTTAGGCTTTGGAGCCCCACAGGTAAACGCAAATAAAGAAAAATTCATGCAAACAAAGCTAGCCCATGTTGGTGGAGAAGGGGCACCTACTCCGTATCGTGTGTTCGGCCCGACTCGTGAAATGAAGGAAGGTAGAGGACCTTGCTACATGGATACGACCCACCTTACTAAAGAACAAGCATATGAGCTAAAGAAATCCTTCCTTGATATGTATCCAGACATTGTCTTATATTGGGCAGCTAATGGTATTGAGCCAGATCAAGAGCCAATTGAGATTCAAGGAACAGAGCCATATATTATGGGTGGACACAATCAAGCTGGCTACTGGGTAACAGAAGATCGGAAAACTACCCTAGAAGGTTTATTTGCTGCAGGAGATGTAGCAGGTGGAGCGCCGTTTAAATTTGTCAGTGGCTGCTTTGCTGAAGGAGTAATTGCAGCACGTAAAGCAGTTAAGGAGTTAAGCACAGCTGACCAAGCTGCTAATACCAATAATGAAAATACTGAACATATAACCAATAGCAATGAAGCTGATGCTGAATACAGACGTGTGTACCAGCCGTTAGCAAGAAATCAAGCACATAACGAAGGTATAACGTACGAAGAGATGGAAGACCGCCTACAAAAAATCATGGATGAGTATGCTGGTGGAGTTAGTAGCTATTATGAAATGTCTGAACCAAGGCTGAAAATCGCAGAAAAAAGACTAAAACAACTGCGTGAACAGATTCCGTACCTAATTGCTGAAGACCATTTTCAGCTTATGAATGTACATGAAATTATAGACCGTATAGATGTCGCCGAAGTCCTAGTTCAACATCTGCTTTATAGAAAAGAAACACGTTGGCCTGCATACCAATCACGTACTGATTTCCCTGAGAGAAACGATATTGCATGGCTCAAATTTGTAAACTCCTATAAAGATAAGAGTGGAAACATCAACATGGTAGAACGTCCATATGAACAAATTGTACCTGGGGACAGATATCTCCCTAGATAAAGCTAATATTTCAAGGAGGATATTTTACATGACTGTTAAAGTTAATCAAAATTTATGTAACGGATGTAACGGAATAGCTGAGAGTCGCTGTGAAGCGGTTTGTCCAGGGAATTTAATGACAAGAGACGCTGAGCAGCTAGCATATATTAGAAGTTCAAAGGATTGCTGGGATTGTATGGCCTGCGTGAAAGCGTGTCCACAGCAAGCGCTTCAGACAAAGCTGCCATTTCAATTAGCTGGCTACGGTTCTAAATTAGTACCTAAATCAGAAAAGAAGCAGATACACTGGACCCTAACCCATCCTGACGGGAAAGTAGAAACCTTTACAATTCCGACTGAGTCAATTTAGTCAGAAAATATATAAACGTGATAAAGAGTTACAAAAGACAGTTTATAAAGTTTATTTTATATAGTTTATAAAGCTTATTTTATAAGGAAGGAATGAATTTTGTACATGTCAGAGCAAATAAAACCACATGGTGGAATATTGATTAACCGTATGGCAGAAGATAAACAAAGACAAGAATTAAATCTTGAGCACCTACCAATTATTGAGATTGATAGCTGGACCTTATCCGATATTGAAATGATAGCAGTTGGAGCATTTAGTCCACTGACAGGCTTTATGGGTAAACAAGATTACCATAGCGTTCTGGAAAATATGCGTTTGCATAATGGCCTAGCTTGGAGTATTCCAATCACTTTAGCTATTAGTAAGGATAAGGCAGACAGCCTGGTAATCGGAGAAACAGTACAGCTTCAATGTAAAAAAACAGGTACTACCTATGCCATAATGACTGTTGAAGAGACATATACTTACGATAAGCAAGTTGAAGCAGAGCAGATATTCAAAACCTCTGACTTAGCCCATCCTGGTGTAAAGCGCCTATTTGAACGTGAAGATATCTATATTGCGGGTCCGATAACGATGATTCAGGAGCGCACAGATAGACCACATGAGCAATATTACTTCACACCTGCAGAAACGCGCCAGGAATTCAAGAACAGAGGCTGGAAGACGATTGTTGGCTTCCAAACAAGAAATCCTGTCCATAGAGCCCACGAATATATACAGAAAAGCGCACTGGAAATTGTTGATGGCTTGTTTTTAAATCCCTTGGTAGGGGATACGAAAGAGGACGATATACCAGCAGATATTCGAATGGAAAGCTACGAAGTATTGCTAAAAAACTATTATCCACAGGAGCGGACGTTTTTAGGGATTTTCCCTGCTGCAATGCGTTATGCAGGACCACGTGAAGCAATTTTTCATGCGATTGTGCGCAAAAACTATGGCTGTACCCATTTCATAGTGGGGAGAGATCATGCTGGTGTGGGCGATTATTATGGTTCATACGATGCCCAGCACATATTTTTGCACTTTGACCAAGGCGAGTTAGATATTACACCATTATTTTTTGAGCATAGCTTTTATTGTACAAAGTGTGAGGGAATGGCATCATTTAAGACATGTCCACACGCAGCAGAGGACAGGTTGATTCTAAGTGGCACCATGGTTAGGGCGATGCTACGGAGTGGGCAGCGTCCACCGGCGCAATTTACGCGTCCAGAGGTAGCCGACGTGTTAATAAAAGGCCTTTCCTAGTTAGAACGTACTGTACTGCCCTGCTTTCCATTAGTTGAAAAAAATTCCTTTTGAATTATTTTAATAAAGAGGAATTACTGCTTTTTTGTTGAACTATATTAATGTATACTCTATGTTATTATTGAATACTTTTTAATACTTTACTTGCCAATACTAAATAACAAGTTTAGTTTAAATGGAAAGCAGGGGCAGTTATGCTAGGTTTTGAATTTACAAATGTCTTTAGGGATTTTAAAGATATAATTGATATATTTTTGGTCAGTTTTGTCTTATATAAATTGATTGTATTGATACGCGGAACGAGAGCCGTGCAATTGCTCAAAGGTATAATTGTGATTATCTTAGCTACAGCATTAAGTAGCTACTTTGAACTACGGGCATTTAATTGGCTTTTAGACAAAACCCTTACCACCTTCTTCTTTGCGATACCGGTCGTATTTCAGCCTGAACTACGCCGTGCTTTAGAGCAATTAGGGAGGGGTAGCTTTTTTGTGCGTTCACATCATGATGAAGCAGTCCTGCAGGAATCAATTCATGATATTGTGAAAGCAGCTACTTCTCTTTCGAAGAATAAGATTGGTGGCTTAATTGTAATTGAGGGTGAATCAGGCCTAAACGACTTTTCTGAATCAGGTACGAAATTAGGCGCGGATATTAGTTCTGAGCTACTAATAAATTTATTCATCCCAAATACACCGTTACATGACGGTGCTGTAATTATACGTAAAGAAAAAATCCTTGCAGCAGCATGCTACCTGCCTTTAAGTGAGAATCCTTTCATTAGCAAGGCATTAGGAACTAGACATCGTGCTGGTATAGGAATTAGTGAGCAGTCTGATGCTATGTCTGTTATTATTTCAGAAGAGACAGGGCAGATTTCTGTTGCTGATAATGGGCAGCTGTATAAAGATTTAGACGAAAAAGCTTTAAGAGAGAAATTAACGAAGCACATGGCATCTCCTAAATCAAAGACACCATCTTGGTTAAGGAGGTTGTCGAAGAATGGATAAATGGCTAGAAAGCAACCTATTTGCAAAGATTTTCGCTGTTATGCTAGCTGTATTGCTCTGGTTAGTCGTTAGTACTGAAGAGCCAACGGCACCGCCAAGTCTGACAGAACATGAGTTTAAGGTTCCAGTTACCTATAATCTAGATGAGACTCAGTATGCACTGATAGATGCTACTGAAAGTGTAGATATTATACTAAGGGGAAATCCAGCTGATATTCGCACTGTAATGCCAGGGTCGTTACGAGTAATTGCCGACATAGATGGTTTAGGCCATGGCGTTCATGAGCAAATTCCCGTTATTATCGAGGGTGTACCCCGTGGTGTAACGGCAAGCTCCCGTCCTGCGACTGTTATGTTGGAGCTAGCTCGCAAAACAACAGTAGAGCTTCCAGTCAGGATTACATTACAAGGCACAGCGGCACCAGGGTTCACTGCTGGGCAGCCTATAGTTTCACCAAGTCGTGTATTCGTAACGGCGACAGAGGAAGAATTAGACTATATAGAGCTTATTACAGCTCAGGTAAATATCGATAACGCAAGATCTGTTATTGATGAGACTGTGCGAGTGCGCGCTGTCGATAATGAAGGTAATGAACTTGATGTTGAAATCAATCCAACGGTCGTTGATGTGATAGTGCCTGTTTCTAGTCCTTTTAAGGAGCTACCACTAAGTCTTCAATATGAAGGTTTCCCTGCGGAAGGCTTTGCAGTGAATGAAGTGCGCTTATCGACAGATCAAGTGACAATCTTTGGGCCTATTAGCGAGATAGAGCGCTATGAGTTTTTCCCAGGACCAGTTGTATCAATAGCAGACTTAAGAGAAACTACTACAATTGAGCAACAATTACAACCGATTCACGGTACGACTAAGGTAGAGCCTGAAGAAGTGCTAATTACCGTTGAAATAGTTCCATCTGAGACGACTCGCATTGAAGATATACCGATTACAATTAATGGCGTTGCGGATAATATTAGTGTAACGTTAGACTTCCAAACAACTGATATTTCCCTTGAGGCAGCACCTAACCGCATTGAAAATGTACAACGGGATGACATTCAAATATTTATTGATGTTAGTAATAAATCCTTAGGAGAGCATCAGGTGCCAGTACAGGTTAATACACCTAGATTTGTTAGACCGTTTGCTATAGAAAGACCAACTATTACGGTTGTTATTGAACGCACTGAAGAAAATAATGAGCAAAGTCCCTAGAACAATAATACAAGATGCACCTCAATCAGAGTAATTACTTGTTACGTAGGATAAGGGGATGACCAGATGATTAAAGTATCAAATATAAAACTACCAGTAGGGCATGATAACCATGCCCTGCTTTTAGCTATAGGGAAGAAATTACGGATTCCTAAAGAGCAAATAGGTAACATTCAAATATTAAAAAGATCAATTGATGCGCGAAAAAAACCTCAGCTGTATTTTGTGTATCAGGTGCTAGTAGAAACCGATCAAGAGCATAAAATCCTACAGTTCCTTCAAAAAAAGCATAAACGCCCTAGCCAAGATATTGAACACTACAACAACCAAGCCCATAATCCCCTACGTACAGGGGAGGAATTGCTAGAGAACCGACCAGTGGTTATAGGAACTGGACCTGCAGGTTTAATGGCAGCCCTCTTATTAGCAGAGAATGGTTACAAGCCGTTAGTGTTTGAACGGGGTAAAAACGTACATAAACGTGCTGATGATATTCAATTGTTTTGGCAAACTGGAGAGCTACATCCAGAATCAAATGTGCAATTTGGTGAAGGAGGAGCAGGCACATTTTCCGATGGGAAGTTAACCACGCGAATCCGTGACACGAGAATTGACAAAGTGTATCAGTATTTAGTGGAAGCAGGTGCTCCAGAGGAGATTCTTTATATTAACAAGCCGCATATAGGGACGGACAAGTTACGTTTAGTGGTAGAAAGGCTTAGGAACCGACTTGAACATCTCGGAGGCGAGGTGTTTTTCAACCATAAGCTAATAGATATGGAAATTAAAAACAACGAGTTACAGGGTGTACTGATTAAGAATCTGGAAACAGAACAGTATATATTCTATCCGACTCAGCAAGTTGTATTAGCGATAGGTCATAGTGCACGCGATACTTACGAAATGCTTCATCGAAGAAATGTTTCCATGGATGCCAAGGCTCTTGCAATCGGTGTTCGCATCGAGCATCCACAGACGATGATTAACTATTCGCAGTATGGTGCATATGATATTCATAGTAGTTTAGGGGCGGCCGAATATCAGCTAGTTAAGAAAAAGGATTTAAATTGTAATCGTACTGTTTACTCCTTTTGCATGTGCCCAGGAGGGGTCGTAGTTGCTGCGGCTTCGGAACCTGGTGGTGTTGTAACTAATGGTATGAGTTATCATGCGAGGGACTTAAAGAATGCAAATGCTGCCTTAGTAGTTAATATAGATCCAGAGGATTTTGGTTACTCCCAAGGAAAATCCCCTTTACTTGGCATCGATTATTTGAGAAAATGGGAAAGGCAAGCATTTAACCTAGGTGGTGGAAATTATCACGCTCCAGCCCAGCTAGTTAAAGACTTCCTGCAGGGTGTGCCAACAGAGGACTTCACAAACACCATTGTAACACCTAGCTATAGCCCAGGTGTTAAGGGAGCAAATCTACACGAATGCTTACCAGACTTTGTGGCAGAAGCGCTAATGGTTGCAATAAGAGAATTTGGCAAGCGGATTGCGGGCTTTGATATGGGTGACGCTGTTTTGACTGGAGTTGAGACGAGAACCTCATCGCCCATTAGAATACATCGTTTAGATAATGGAGAATCAGTTAGTCTTAAGGGATTATACCCTACAGGTGAAGGCGCTGGTTATGCCGGAGGAATTATTAGTGCAGCTGTTGATGGCTTAAAGGCAGCTGAACAGATTATTAGTAAATACGCACCGATAAAATTGAAGTAGAAGCAGGTGATAGCAGTGGGAGAGTTTTTTGGTACTGATGGAATTCGTGGAGTTGCAAATAAAGATTTAACCCCAGAGCTAGCCTACCGTTTAGGCAGGGCTGCGGGTTATGTGCTTACAAAGCAGTTAGAGCTAGACCAGTCACAGCTTGACCAGTCGCAGGATAAGTTAGTGTTAATCGGTAAGGATACACGTCTTTCAAGTGATATGCTTGAAGGGGCATTAGCCGCAGGCTTCATGTCTGTTGGAGTAAATGTTATGAGGCTTGGAGTAATACCAACACCAGGGGTAGCATATTTAATTACACACTATAATGCCATGGCAGGTGCAATGATTAGTGCATCCCATAATCCATATCAAGATAACGGGATAAAGATTTTTAATAATAAAGGATTTAAACTTTCTGAGGCAATGGAGCAGGAAGTTGAGAGCTATTTATCTAATGAACAATTGTTTTTAGAGATTCCGAGGTCAACCCATGGAGACATTGGTTGTTTTGTAGACGACTTTAATGGCCCTGACCTTTATAAAGAGCACTTAATGAGTACGATAAGCATACCGTTAATTGGTATGAAGATAATTCTTGACTGTGCTAATGGTGCAGCAACTGAATATGCCCCTGGTATTTTCCAGGAGCTAGGAGCAGAAGTTTGCTGTTTGTCTATAAATCCAGACGGAACGAATATAAATAATAAGTGTGGCTCTACCCATTTAGATGAATTAAGAAAGCAAGTAGTTGAGCAACATGCTGACCTAGGATTAGCATTTGATGGAGACGCTGACAGACTTATAGCAGTTGATCATTTAGGAGAGGTAGTAGACGGTGACTATATCCTAACAATTTGTGGTATTGACCTGAAAGAGCAGGGGAAGCTTGTAGATGATACAATAGTAACTACAGTTATGGCTAACATGGGCTTTTTTGTTGCTATGCAGGACCAAGATATTAATACCTTGCAGACGAAGGTTGGTGACAAATACGTCTTAGAGGAAATGGTTAAGGGCGGATACACATTAGGTGGTGAACAATCTGGCCATATTATCTTTCTAGACTATGCTAAAACAGGCGACGGCATATTAACGGCGCTACATCTGACTGATTTAGTCGCACGTAGAAAAACATCGTTACATGAACTTTGTGGTCAAATGGTGAAATACCCACAGCTATTAGTAAACGTTAGAGTAGTTGACAAGGAAGGCCTACATTCCAATCAAAAAATCGCTGACGTGATTCAGCAAAACGAACAAAAACTAGGAAATCAAGGTAGGGTTTTAGTGCGCCCATCGGGCACAGAGGCACTTGTTAGAGTTATGGCTGAAGGTCCTAACGAAGAGGTGCTAGAAGAAGTAGTAAATAATATCGTAGAAGTTGTAAAAGAAGAACTGACGTAAATTGGATGTCGTAATAAGCACTAAGGAATCAGGTCGTAAAGGCTTTCCTGAGTGCTTTTTTTACGTTTTTAAACATCGAGCTAAATTCTGGTGCAGCAGAACTATTGTTAAATGACTAATTACAGAATACAATGGAGGTAGTTATATATAACTATTGTATAGTTGGTCTAGGGGGTGTGTGCGATGAGGGTTCTGCTTGTAAGTTCTCGTTTAGGTACTGATGTAAGTTCGCAAGCAACAATAGAGCAGCTTTTAAAAGGAGCATCTATTGAAATTGTTCAATGCGACAGCTTAAAGAATGCCAAGGTACTGGGTATTAGTCATACAACTGATTTAATGATAATACATCAGAGATTCTTAAGGGAAACAGATGCAGCAAAAATAATTGCAAGTGTCAGTGAAGACCTACCAATACTACTTGTAATTAACGACATTAAAGCAGTAGATATTATGCAAGTCTATGAGTTAGGCTGTATTGATTACATACTAGAACCATTATGTAGAGAAGATTTTCTAAATCGTGTTCTCCTATCCAGAAAGCGTAAATATAAAATTGCAATCAAGGACTCAATGGAATATTCGTTAGCCCATTTAAGAATGTCTTTTTCTGCACTTTTTCAAAACACCCCAGATGCAATCGTGCATTTTAACATAAAACATGAAATTGTAGATGTAAACCCAGGGTTTTTGCAGCTTTACGGGTACGCAAAATCTGAAGTAATAGGCAAATATATTAATAATATAATTGATCCGAATGCCATGCTTAAGGAGTATGGCTCATATAAGGTGCTTGCTGGCGAGTCAGTATATTATGAGGATACCGTGCGCTATCATAAGAATGGAAATCCTATCGAAGTAATACATCGAGGGATACCATTAATTATTAACAATCAGGTTGTCGGTGGCTACGCTATATACACAGATATTACAAAAAGAAAGCAAGCTGAGAAAAAGAACCGCTATTTAGCATATCATGATCCACTTACTGGGCTATTAAATATGAGGAGTTTACAAAAACAATTCACAAAAACCCTGAGCAATTTAAATGCAACACAAGCGGGAGCTGTACTTTTCATAGATATAGATAGGTTTAAAAATGTTAATGATTCATTAGGACATCACTTTGGCGATTTATTACTGCAGGAAATTGCAGATAGATTAAAATCAATCCTTTCCGATAAACCAATCTATAGACCTGGCGGAGACGAGTTTATTGTTATATTGGATGATGCGACGGGTGTTTCTGATATATCACAACAGATTGTAGAAGAAATTGCCAAGCCATTTATTATCGTTGATAGAGAATTAACAATAACTACAAGTATTGGGATTAGCCGATATCCTCAGGATGGTACAGACATTAACACCCTGTTTAGTAACGCAGATACTGCTATGTATAGAGCTAAGGATCGTGGTAAGAATCAATACTGCTATTACTCCGAAGACATGAACGCACGCATGCTTGAGGAACTGACACTTGAACATGAATTACGTAAAGCAATGGAAAACAATGAATTTGAACTGTATTATCAGCCACAATATGACTTTGTAACTGAGTGTATCATCGGAAACGAAGCTCTTATACGTTGGCATAATCCTTTTAGAGGAACAGTCGCGCCAGATGTTTTTATCCCGATTGCTGAAGAGACAGGGCTTATTTTACAAATAGGGGAGTGGGTTATACGCGAAGCATGCCATCAGAACAAACAATGGCAAAACCAGGGTCTTGCACCTAGGCCAGTGGCTGTAAACGTATCGCCGCTACAGTTTTTACAAAATGACTTTGTACCAAAAATAGAAAAAATCCTGCGAGAGACGGGACTTGAGCCTAAATATTTAGATTTAGAGATAACTGAGAGTATTGCTATGACAGACATAAATGAAGCAGTGAAAAAGGTGAAGAGACTACGAGACTTAGGGATACAGGTGTCGATAGATGATTTTGGTACGGGATACTCATCACTTAGTAATTTCCGAGACCTACCAATCAATAAATTGAAAATTGATCGTTCGTTTATAAGTCGCATACATGAGGATTCTAAGGACGCAGAAATTGTTGATACGATAATAGTTATGGCACAAAAGCTAGGCTTGGAAATTATTGCTGAGGGAGTAGAGACCAAGGAGCATATGCAATACCTGAAGGAAAGAAATTGCAAAATCGCCCAGGGCTACCTGTTTAGCAAGCCCGTAAAAGCCCTAGATATTGAACAGATGCTAAAAAACAACCATTTGTTAATTAAAGGCTATTGCACAAAATGACAATCTACGGCATACTCTATAGTATGCCGTTTATTTTGTATATGTAGATTTTGTAATATGATTAAGTAACAACAATAATGTAACGAACTTTTATGGTAGCGCCTGAACTGCTAAGAGCAGTTGACGAGGTGGAGGATAATCGAAAGCGTCGGCGGATGCCTCCCAGTGCTGGCCTGTGCTGTAAGCAATGACCGAAAACCATAGGGCGACCTATGACACAAGGGCATTACAAGGCTGGAAGTCTACATATTCTCAAGGGCGGCTGTAAACGCAGCGAAGGCCTTGTTTTTTGCTGTCAAAAATGTCTTTGAGAGGAGTATGTTTATTTATGTGTGGAATTGTTGGTTATATTGGGCAAAAGCAAGCCCAGGACATCTTAGTTAATGGTTTGAAAAAGCTTGAGTACAGAGGTTACGACTCAGCAGGGGTTGCCATTGATGTTGGCGGCTCTATTGTCGTGAGTAAATCAGTAGGAAGATTGAAAGAACTAGAGTCAAAAATTAATGGTACGAAGCTGCTAGGTTTTAGAGGGATTGGACATACACGTTGGGCCACCCATGGACGCCCTTCAGATGAAAACAGTCATCCCCATTTTGATTGCACAGAGAAGTTTGTAGTCGTACACAATGGAATTATCGAGAATTATGCGGAGTTAAGAGAAGAACTTAAGGCGCTAGGTCATGAGTTTAAATCTGAGACAGATACAGAGGTTATCTCTCACTTAATAGAAGAACTATATAACGGTAATTTACTAGAAACCTTCAGGATGGCAGTTGCTAGGCTCGAAGGCTCCTATGCATGCGCTGTCATGTCAGAAGATGAAAAAGATAAAATCATCGTTGCTCGTAAGGATAGCCCGTTAGTTGTGGGGATTGGTGTAGGAGAGAATTTCATTGCCTCAGATATTCCTGCTATCTTAGAGCATACGAGAAATGCATATATTTTAGACGATTACGAGATAGCTGTGCTGACAGCAGACTCCGTAGATATCTTTGACCGTCAAGGTAAGCATATTAAGAAAAGTGTATTTGAAGTGAAATGGGATGCGGTATCTGCTGAAAAAGGTGGCTACGACCATTTCATGCTAAAAGAAATCGATGAACAACCAAAAGCACTAAAGGATACATTACGCGGACGTATTGACGAGCAAAATCAGAAAATAAAGCTAGAAGAAGTAAAGCTAACTGCCAAAGAACTTCAAGATATTCAGAAAATCCATATAGTTGCCTGTGGTACAGCGTATCATGCAGGGCTTGTTGGTAAATATGCAATTGAGCAATTGGTACGTATACCTGTTGAGGTAGAAGTAGCATCAGAATTTCGTTATCGAAATCCAATCCTAAACGAAAAAACACTCGTGATGGTTATCAGCCAATCTGGAGAAACAGCAGATACGCTGGCTGCACTAAGGCTCGGTAAAGCTGCTGGTTCTAGAGTGGCAGCAATAACGAATGTAGTAGGTAGCTCTGTATCCCGTGAAGCCGACGATGTAATTTATACCTGGGCAGGGCCAGAGATTGCTGTTGCTTCAACGAAAGCCTATACTACACAGCTACTGGCAGTCTATATGTTCGCCCTGTACATGGCAGAAATTCGTCAGACCATATCAGAACAAGCACGTATTGAAATCTATCAAGCGCTACAATATATCCCAGAGCAAGCTGCAAGAATATTGGCAGACAAAGACCACGCAAAAAAAGTGGCACAAGGTTTGATAGATTGGAACAGTGCCTTCTTCATCGGTCGTGGTATGGATTACACAGTGGCACTAGAAGGAGCATTAAAATTAAAAGAGATATCATATATACACGCTGAAGCATACGCTGCTGGTGAACTAAAGCATGGAACAATCGCTTTAATTGAAGAAGGAATTCCAGTCATTAGTCTATTAACGCAGCCAGATGTATACGAGAAAACTATGAGTAATGTAATTGAAGTAAAAGCCAGGGATGCCAAAATCATCGCTGTCGTCAATGAAGGGGATGTAAAGTCCAAGGATGTGGCAGATGAGCTTATTGAGATACCAAAGACTCACCCAATTCTGACACCAATCCTATCGGTTATACCGTTACAGTTGATCTCATATTATGCGTCAGTTTTACGAGGAAACGACGTCGATAAGCCTAGAAACCTTGCTAAATCGGTAACAGTAGAATAAACTGCAAAGAGTAGTTATACAAAAAAATATCCAAAGCCCTGGGTGTATAATGTGCCAGAAAACACATTATACACCCAGGGTGTTTTAATAAGAGTGCTAGATTTTTTGTAGGGTGTGATTAAAATATTATACATTACGAATTTCATAACTAGATATTTGGCGCTTCTGATTATTCTAGTTGCAGTTGCAACTTATTATTCACCAATATACTTAGAAGTGTCGACTACGTTTCCAGGACTTCTATTAGCGATTGTAATATTTTTCACAGGATTATCGATGAATGTCAAGGCAATCAAAGACATACGTGCAAAGAAACGAGAGCTATTGATAGCAACCCTTCTAAAGTGGATAGTCATGGTGCTAGTTTCCATAGGTTTAGCGCATTTGTTTTTTTCATCTAAACCAGAGATTGCAGCAGGCCTAATATTAGCAGGGACAGTACCTAGCGCAACATCTGCGGTAGTGTATACATTTTTAGCTGGTGGCAATACATCGTTAGTCGTTGCTGCATCACTACTAGATGTTATTATCAGTCCAGTGGTAACGCCAGTTGCTCTTATAAGCATAGTTAATGCTCAAGTTGATATTTCGATCTCAAGCTTATTATTATCTTTCCTATTAATCGTTATTATTCCATTAGCAATAGGCATTTTCCTACAACGTGTTTTTCCTAATTTATCAACGCATTCTAGGAATATAACTAGAATTGGTTCTAGTCTAGCTCTTCTACTTATAGTTCATACAATAATCGGAAATGGAAGAGAAGCGATAGCATCGGAGTTTGAGATATTACATTTAATAGCACTGGCTACAGTTCTGCAAATAACAATACCAATGGTAACGGCATATTATATCGCCCTAAAGCTAAAAATTAATGATACAGATGCTAGAGGGATTCTATTTCATGTAGGACTAGCCAATACTGCATTAGCAGCTATTCTAGCATATCAATTTATTGGGGATGTAGGGGCGATTGCGCCAATAATGAACGTGGTCTTTAACACATCAATTGGAGCGGTGATAGCTAACTATTTTGCAGACAAAAAACGGCATTGAACTTTCCATTTCACTAGCATTAGGTTATAGTAGTAATCGATGAAGTGAGGGTATAAGGTTAAAAGCTAAATGGCAAATGGAGGTACGTATGCAGGGAAAACAAGAATTTCAACAGGAAGTTGATAAATACCAGCAACAGGAAGAACAGTTGAAGAAGCGTTTAGATACATTAAGTCATATTCGCTTAGGCACCTTCCTTATAGGTGCGGCTTTAGCGGGTTGGTTATACTTTCAGGGGAATGACGCAGCAGGGACATTAACGTTAGCTGTTTTTGGAGCAGCCTTTATATACTGGGTTATTAGTCATAGCAGGACAAAAAAAGAATTACTTAGAACTAGATGTCGAATCCAAATAAATCAGCAATACATGGATCGTTTAAGTGGTAGCTGGATAAGCTTTAAGGACCGAGGAATGGATTTTGTACAGCCTGAGCATCCGTTTACTAGTGACTTAGATGTCTTTGGGAACAGCTCTTTGTTTCAATTAATTAACGTTGGGAACACATATTATGGGCGCAAAATTCTTGCAGACTTTTTAGCAACTCCGACAAAAAATATAGAGGAAATTAGGCAGCGTCAGGCTGCAGTGAGCGAATTAGCAACTAAATATGAATTTACTCAAGAATTACAGGCAGAGGGAATGATGGCTGAACGCATAAGTCAGCATCCAGAGGGTTTTATCGCAACAATTGTAAAGCGAGTGGATATTGATGGACTAAGAAAGTGGAAAGCATTATTCTACATCTTACCAGCTTTGACGATAGCGTCGATTATAGCACTTGTAATCGGGGTAGGGGTTTCTCCGTATGTGCCTTTAGGGTTGATTATTGTGCAACTTATACTTACTGCAGTTGGATTCTTTCGAGCAGCAGCGTTCCTAAGTGATGTCTATACCTTTAGAGAAAGTATAGAGGCTTACAGGAAATTCATTACATTAGTTGAGCGGGAGAGTTTTACAAACTCATATCTTGAGCAATTAAAGGCAAAGATGCACTCAAGGAACAAGCCTGTATCTAAACAGCTTGAAGATTTAGAGAAAGTTGGGACAGCGATTGATATGCGGCATAGTGCACTATTGTACTTCCTGCTTAATGCACTGCTATTATGGGATTATCATTGTCTATTCGCCCTAGATAAATGGAAGAAAAATCATGCTACTGGTGTACGGACATGGTTAGAGACGATTGGAGAATTGGAAGCACTATCAAGCTTGGCGGTTATTCATAAACTGAATCCTAACTGGGCGTTCCCAGAATTTACAACACAAGAGCTTGTGGTAGATTGTCAAGATATTGGACATCCACTGATCAATGTTGAACAACGTGTATGCAATGACATGTCGATTAAGAACAGCCTAGGGATTATTACGGGATCTAATATGTCTGGTAAAACCACAATGCTTCGTACAATTGGTATAAACCTTGTGCTAGCATATTCTGGGGCACCTGTGTGTGCAAAACGTATGCAATGCGCACTTGTAGACATCTTTACATCAATGCGAATTACAGACGATTTAAATAGTGGTATATCATCCTTTTACGCAGAGCTTTTACGCATCAAGAAAATTATTGAGCATTCCCATACCAAACAACCAATGCTATTCTTAATAGATGAAATCTTCCGTGGGACGAACTCCCAAGACCGAATTCTAGGGGCTAAAAGCGTAATGAAAAATCTCAGTAAAGACTGGGTTATTGGGTTGATTTCAACACATGATTTTGAGTTGTGCGATTTGGAGAATGAGCCAAATATAAGCATTAAGAATTACCATTTTACAGAACACTATGTGAATAATGAAATAAAATTTGACTATAAGCTGCGGGCTGGACGTTGCAGTACAACAAATGCCAAATATTTAATGAAAATGGTAGGAATACAGCTAGCTGAAATATAACAAATAGGCTCACACATAATGTGTGGGTCTATTTTTTACTACAACGATAGCTAATTGCGACTAAGGACATTAGTAAATTATTTTCATAGTTATTTCATAATTTTAATTGTATAATAATAGCCAACCACATCTTTATAACATATATTTATAAAATATGAAATGAAGGGAAATGCCTATGAAGCATCTATTAAAACTAGAATGGCCCTATCTTTGGGGAGGAATTGCCATTGCTGTTTTTAATACCTTCTTCTTGCTGCTTAATGGTAAACCATGGGGAGTTACTACTTCGCTAACGCTGTTAAGTGCAAAAATAGTGGATTTTTTTGGGTTAGGCATTAGTGGCTGGAGTTATTATATGGGTAATGAGCGCTATGCTCAATTTATTAACAATTGGATTATCGAGATTGACTTAATAATAATTATTGGATTTTTTGCAGGTGTGCTGATTTCAAGTATTAGTGCTAAGGAATTTAGTTGGAAAAAGATTCGAAGCAAAAAGCAAATAATGTTAGCAATTACAGGTGGTTTTATCATGGGTTATGGGGCGCGGTTAGCATCAGGCTGTAATGTTGGTGCATTCATTGGCAGTTTTTCATCTTTAAGCTTACATGGTTGGGTATTTGCTATTGCATCTTTTGTTGGTGTATATATGGGTATTAAAATTATGTACAGTCGTTAGAGAGGTGGTGTGAAAATGATGGGAGCAATCATTTTAGCTAATTTAGTGTTAGGTGTGGCCTTAGGTTATGCATTGCATCGGTCTCGTTTCTGTTTTGCGGGGGCGTTTAGGGACTTCATATTATTCCGAGATGGGGGCTTGCTAAAAGCACTAATTATTTCTTTAATGATATCAACTATCACCTTTGCACTAATTCAATATATATATTTAATTGGCGACACTACAGTGCCTGGGAACTTCTATCCTATTGGTCTATATACAATAGTGGGCGGAATTTTATTTGGTATTGGTATGGTTATTGCTGGTGGATGCGTTTGTAGTATATTTTTGCGTTTTGGTGAAGGCTTTAAATTGTTTACCTTTGTTTTATTGGGTTTGATATTAGGTTCACTAGTGGGGACGCTAAATTACCCTTGGTGGGAGATGAATTTTACCTGGGTTGAACCTGTATATTTGGCGGAAATCCTAAGTTGGCCAATCGCCATAGGATCACAGTTGGTGCTATTGTGGGGGCTATATAAAATAGTAAATCGTCAAGAGAATAATATGGGAGGGCTATAGAATGGACAAGTACGAACTTGACTTACTAGGAGAGGTTTGCCCTGTCCCCTTATTAAAGGCTCAGGAGAAGCTGGCTGTAATGAACAGCGGAGATATATTAATAGTTCATACAGATTTTACGCGATCGGTAAGAAATATTATGAATCTATGTCTTAAGCATGATTATCCAATTGATGTGAAAGAAGTGAGTTCAGGTGTGTGGGAGCTTACGGTAACTAAGGGGTAAAGTTTATACTGATAATTTTAAAAATAAAGGTGAATAAAGCAAGAGCTTATAAGTGGGAACAGGACACTCATAAGCTCTTTTTGTATGTTTTTTTATTATTATTTCAAGATTATCAATGCATCTATTCGCAGTACTGTAATTCTTGTGGAACTGTAATGAATTGAATGAAGCGCTTTGAGATTAGGGATAGAAAGCTGTCGTTTCTATACACTAGCTTAAATGGCATTGGTGCAGCAAAGTCGGGTATTGCTAATTCGCGAATTGTCCCATGCTTTAATTCTTTTTGGACTGCCATACGACTACTAATAGAATAGCCTAACCCTGCAAGTACAGATGATTTAATCGAACCTATACTACCTAATTCAGAAGCTATATTAAAGCTATCAATTGATAGGTCGTTCTTCTCTAGGGTATCAAGGAAAGGCTCTACTAGACCAAGTCCTTTTTTTGGCATAATAAACGGGTGTTTAGATAATTCGCTTAGACTGTCAATTGTTTCAAATTGCTCTGTCCAGGCATCTTGTCCAGGGTAAATTATTATGGCCTCGTCGCTACTAGTCATTTTTTCGATAAACCTATTTTCGTAGAGTTTTAAATAGTCCATTCCTTCTACAACGGCAATATCTATTTGCCCATCTGCAAGCTGCTGCAGGATGCTTTTTAAACTATCGACCTCTAGAATAATTTTGGCATTAGGGTATTTTTGTTTAAAGGTCCATATGCTGCACGGTATTGCGTAGTTGCCAACGGTCTGCGTAGTCCCAACTATTAGCTTCTGATTATCGATGTTTAGATATTGGTCTATTTCTCTGTCCATCTCATCATAAGAAGCTAGAATTTTTAATGCGTGTTTCATAGCAATTTTACCTGGCGCTGTTAACTCTACACCTTGCTTCGTACGCTCAAACATACTAGCCCCATAATGGTTTTCTATAGCTTTAATTTGTGAGCTTACTGCAGGCTGGCTTAGGTGCAATAGTTTAGCAGCACTTGAAATTTGTTTTGTTTGCGCAACTGTCAAAAAAACCTCAAGCTGGTGCTTGTTCATCGAATCATCTCCTGAATAATAATACAAGCTCTTATTTGAATATAAGTAAATTCTATATTCAACTATTAGTACAATCCCTATTGTATAACATTTTCTTCGGAATACAACGATCATAGATTTTATAAAAACTTAACGGAGCATGCTGTTGTGAACATAATTAGTAATATAATACTATAAAAATGAAGAAATGTTGAAAGGGAAATTAAGCGATAAATGCAGTAGTTCACAGTTTGCAATTATATGATGCGTGAAAAAAATAAGCAAACAACACTAGGTATTACTAGCACTACTAGTAAATATATAAATTTTATTTATATCCCATAGAAAAGCGGTATGCACAAATCAGTCTGAAAGTGAAGATAAATTGAAGATATCGTGTTATGATTAGCTTGTCAAAAAACAAATAATCCTGATGTGTATGCAGAGATATACAGAAGATTAGTTGCTTTTGGCATAATTCTAATATTTTGATGGAAGGGGAGCAATTTCGATGTTAGAAAAGAAAATTGATCGCAGAAATCTATTGAAGATTGGTACCACATCTGCTGTAGTTGGCACAGCGTTGCTGTTTACAGGTTGTGAGGAAGAGGCGGCAGCACCGATTTTTACTGATGCAACTAAAACAGCAATATTAATGGACACTAGTCTATGTGTTGAATGTCACGCCTGTAGAGTAGCGTGCCAAAATCACAACGCTCTACCAGTAGAGCAATCCTATATTAAATTTGAATCAGTAGAGAAGGGATCATTCCCTAAGGTCGAATACCATTTATCACGTAATAGCTGCATGCACTGCACTGACGCACCTTGCGTTGATATTTGTCCTGTAAAAGCACTATATAAGGGTGACACTGGCTTTACGCACATGAACTATGATGCGTGTATCGGCTGTGGAATGTGTAAGATGCAATGCCCTTACGATGTACCAGTAATAGCTGAAGTAGATAGTGCGCGCAAAATGTTTAAATGCCAAGGCTGTGAAGATCTAATTACTGAAGGTCAAGAGCCTGCATGTGTTAATACTTGTATCGCTAATAGTCTTAAGTATGGACCAGTAGAAGAAATGATTGATGCTGCTAAAGCTAGAGTTGAAGTATTGAAGGTTAAATATCCTAAAGCAAATGTATATGGTGTTACACAACAAGACGGCTTAGGTCTGATTCTAATTCTTCGTGATGATGCTAAAGAATTTAAACTTGTTTATAAAGATAAAGTTACTAGCTTAGCATAAGGTTTCCATAAATTTCAATATCAATTACGAATTCTATATAGGAGGTAGTTATTCATGTTTTTTAATAGAAGAAAGTTCTTGAAAAGTACAATTGCTGCTGGTGCGTTTTTAGCTACAGGTGTGAAGTTAAACTTCAAAGCATGGGCTAGTGAACAAGAAAAAGCACCTGTTGAATTAAAATATTCATACTGTAATACATGCTCAAGTCACTGTGGACTATGGATTCATGTGAAGAACGGAAGAGCTTGGAAGGTAACAGGTAATGAAGACCATGCTCGTAGCCGTGGTAAGCTTTGTGCTAGAGCACACGCAGGGTTAGCGTGGATTTATGATCCAGGCCGTGTTAAAACACCTTTAAAGCGTGTAGGTGAAAACCAATTCCAAGAAATTAGCTGGGAGCAAGCAGCAACGGAGATTGGTGATAAAGTCCAAGGTATTATCGCTGAGCATGGACCTCAAGGGATTGTATGGAAGCATAACCCAAGGGAAACGGGAGTATTTTATGGACGTAGATTTCTACATGCACTAGGTTCAAATACGATTATGACGCATAACGCTGCTTGTAATACTACGTTGGCTGTTGGTTTTGGAGAGACTATAGGTAGAACTCCAGGCGCTGATAGAAATAGAACAGATTACATGATGTGTATTGGTCGTAACTATGGTGAGGGGATTCGTACAAACGAGGCAACTCAGTTTATGGGTGCGTTAGCTAGAGGTGCAAAAGTTGTGTGTGTAGACCCACGTTTAAGTGCAACTGGTGCATTAGCAACAGAATGGGTGCCTATCCGACCTGGTACAGACTTAGCTTTTGTATTAGCAATGTGTAACGTACTAATTAAAGAAGACTTATATGATAAAGAATTTATTGCTAACCATACTGAAGGATTCGAAGAGTTCCTGGCTGTTATTGATGAATATACTCCAGAATGGGCGGCAGCAATTACAGATATTGACGCTGAGACAATTAAACGTTTAGCTCGTGAGTTGGCAGCACATGCTCCTAAAGCACTTGTAGACCCGTCCTGGAAAGGTGCTTTCGGTACTAACTACAAAAACAGTACAGAAACAGCTCGTGCAGTTGCATACATTAACGCGTTGCTAGGAAACATCGGTCAGCCTGGTGGATTATCTTTAGGTGCAAGCTTAGAGACTGGATTAGGAAACCTTGATAGTGAAAGATATCCAGCTCCAGCAGCGCCAACGCTACCAAGAATCGATGGTGCAGGAATTACTGGAGAGTATCCATTATCTAGAGCTCAGGGTCTACCGCACTATGTAGCAGAGAAAGCAAAGCAAGGATTAATTAAGGCATGGTTTATCCGTCATAGCAACCCAGTACGTAACTTCCCTGATTATGAACATATGCGTCAAGGACTGTTAAACTCGGATTTAGTAGTTACTATTGAGACCCATATGACAGAATCTGCATTAGTTTCAGATTATATTTTGCCGGAACCATCTTATGCTGAAAGAGAAGAAGTAATCGAACAAATCGGTAACTCAGTATCGATGAGAACTGTTGCTGTACCAAAGGTTCATCCTGAGACTAAGAGTTTAGATGAAATTATAACATTGTTAGCAGAGAAGTGCGGAGTTGGCGAATACTTCAATTTCACACTAGATGAATTAAATAATGCACGTCTAGCTCCACTGGGACTTACTACTGATGAATTACGTCAAAAGGGCTGCGTAAATCAGCAAACAAAACCAAATGAGTTAGATACATTCAAGTTCTTCAATCAGAAGTTTGTTGATGCAGGCTTTAGTGGAGTTGTACAATGGATTGAGCCAGCAGTTGGAACTAGGGTTGGTGCAGATGAGTTCTTTATCCTTAACGGAAAACAAGGATACCATTCACACACAGCAACAGCTAATATTCCACAACTAGCGCAAATCACTAAGGACTACAATAGCCAAAGGGTATGGATAAATGCTACGAAGGCAGCGGCGCTAGGTATTAAAGACGGTGACTGGATTAACATTAGCTCGAACAATGAAGCTGGTAGAGTACAAGTGAAAGTAACGGAGCGAATTCACCCTGATGCTATGTTTATCCCAGGTGGATATGGAAATAAAACTCCTTACTATGAACTATCTAAGCAGCTAGGCGGAGTTAATCCGAACGACCTTGTAAAATATCAATTAGAGCCACACATTGGTCATGCAATGCTACAAGAGTCTATTGTTAAAGTATCATTAGCGTAAATAGGCGAAAACGAAAGTAAACTTACTAACGCAGTAATAGGGGGACGAAACAATGGAAATAAAACAATTGCGGGAACAAGGATACACACTCTTAAGTCAATTATTTGAGCAACCGAGTGATAATTTAGTAGATACTATTAAAAGCACACCTTACAAAGAATATTGGCAACGAATAGAAGAAATCTACGGAATATCGATTCCTCATAGTTGGCAAGCAGAGAACCTTCCTCAATTGAGCCAGCTATTGCAAATGTGGGCTGTTACGATGGGGCCAGTTAAACCCTTGGCTGAGCCGATTGAATCGCTATATAAGCAATGGACCATTGACCCTAGCTGTGAGATGACATTCGCTAGACAAAAAGGTTGGTTGCGTGGTGACTGGGCTTGTCATATGGAAGAAATATTAAAGGACCTTGGTTTTGAAGTTCCACAGCAATTTAACCATTGTCCAGATCATATTATACTAATATTTGAATTAATGGGTGCTATGGTTGAGAATGCACCATATGAAGTTCAGCATCAGTTTGCAAGTCAACATTTAGACTGGTTGGATGATCTGATTGAAACTGCGATAGAAAGAAAAGCTCCAACAGAGTACGTAGAATTATACAAATTATGCAAAGATTTTGTTGAAGCAGATAAATTATATTTAGCAAAGCAACAAAATAAAATTCAATAAGCTTTATTCTCCCATTAAATATATACAAAAGAAAGCGGATATCAGAGCTAATAAACTGATATCCGTTTTCTTTTTAGTTCAATATAGTAGAGCGCAGTTGGTCAAATTTGTAATTCAATATTAAATATGTTAACCTTGCAGTCAATGCCTAAAAAGGTATTAAATTTTTCAATAAAGGAGTTTTTCAATTGTTACGAAAAATATTACTGCTAAGTACGGTTGCCATATTAAGCTTTGCAATTGTTGCTTGTTCAGGAAATGCAGAACCAGAAGAAGTAGATTTTACACCTGCAACGGGTGATGATGCTAATGTTGTAGATGGTGAAGCAGTAGCTATAGTAAATGGTCAGGAAATTTCCGTGGAAGAGTTCAACGGGATGATGGGTAGTATGAAAGCGATGTACGCTCAAAGCGGATTTGATTTTGAAGATGAAGAAGCTATAGGTATGCTTCAAGAGCTAGAGCAGCAGGTTTTGAATAACCTAATTAGCATGGAAGTATTGCGTCAAGAAGCAGAGGGTAACGGCTATGAAGTTACAGAAGAAGAAATTGATGTAGAAATTGACCAATTAAAAGTCCAGTTTGGAACGGACGAAGAATTCGCTGAAGTTTTGGCTGCTAATAGTATGACGCTTGAACAGCTTCGAAATAGTATTGGCAACGAAATTCTTATAGACAGGTTTGTTGAGAATGAGATGCCACAGCCAAGTGTAACAGAGGAAGAGGCGCTAGTGTTATATGAAGAATATAGCATGATGCAGGAAGATATGCCTGCCTTTGAAGAGGTTCGCGATATGATAGAAGATGAATTGCGCCAACAAAAGCTTGATCAACAAATAGGGCAGGTTATTCAGACACTAGTTGAAGAGAGCGATATAGAGATATTAATATAAGTATATCTAAGTTGCAATCTAAGTAGTATTACACTGCGGCTGTCACCTACAAATGCTAGGTGGCGGTCTTTTTTGTCTGTTTTTTCCTAAATCAGATAAAAACCAATACCAATGATTAAGTAGGCAGCTAGCAGTATTAATCCTTCAAACCAATTTGTATCGCCATCAATAAATATAAATATTGATAAAAACACAGATAAAACCATCGCTACTAACGCTGGCATAGAAAAAAGCAATGGCATTTGTACTGGAAGTAGTAAAGATAACAGTACTAATAAGGGTGTTACGAACATAGCGATTTGCAATGTCGAGCCAATAGCAATTTCTACAGATATATTCATCTTATTTTTAAAGGCCATCAGGATTGCTGTGATATTTTCAGCAGAGTTACCAATAATAGCAACAATAATTACACCGATAAATAGTTCAGTCCACCCGAAGGTCTCGCCGACGACCTCAAAGGTATCAACTAACATATCGCTAATAAAGGCGACTGCGATAGCGGCGGATGCTAGAATGATAATTGCCTTCTTTTTATTCCATTCGGGCTCCTCATCCTCTTGGCCATCGGATTTTTGTGCGTACACCCCACGGTGAGAGACGAGCTTAAAATATAATAAGGCGAAATACAGAATTAACATAATCACGGCTATCCACACACTCATAGTCATAATCTCAGCTTCTGTTAAATAACTAGCAAACACAGCAGGAAAAACAAATGATAGCACCACACAAAACATTAATAAGCCAGCATTGTGTCGAGCGTCGAAAATATTGAACTTTTGACGCTTATACTTTAGACCACCAATGAAAAATGATAAACCAGCTACAAGTAAAAGGTTACTAATTACAGCTCCTGTCAATGAAGCTAGAACAATCGACAGAAAACCTGCTTTTAGTGCGAACACAGAGATCGTTAGCTCTACAACATTGCCGAAGGTGACATTTAGTAATCCACCGATACGTGGCCCTGAGACAATAGCCAGACTTTCTGTAGCCCGTCCGATATAGGAAGCAAGTGACACGATTGCTAAGCTATAAACAATGAACATCATAGTGGCTGCAAAACCAAGGAAGTTACCTATAAAAGCAAAGGGCACAGTGACTATTAACATTCCTAAGAGTAGCTTTTGAATCATTTATTACAATCCCTTCTAACGTTTGCAAGTTTATTACTATTGTTTTATTATTGCTAATGACAACAGATTTTATCAAAAACTTGCGGAAGGCTTCCGTTTCAACAAAGCAAGTGGGAGATGTCGGGAGGAGTATACATGAACGCTGTTATAGATAGGATTTTAAAGTTGGAAGGTAAGGCAGTATTAATAATAGACATTAATCACAAAGAGTTAGTAGTTCCAATTGAATTACTACCGACAGCCGCCCAGGAAGGCGATTATGTATCTATCACCAAAGACCATGAACTAAGTATTATTATTGAAATAGATACACACAAAACTTCGGATGCCAAAACGAGAATTGAGAACAAACTAACCAAGCTTAGACAAAATGCAGAAAGTCGCTTTAAAAAGCCTAATTATTGAAAATGATATAATAAAATAGTTAAAGCCTTTGAGCTTCATTGCTCGAAGGCTTTAACTATTGTGCGCCCAGCATGGGCGTTTGCTAAATTTTAAATCTTTCTATCATGTCCTCTAATTCGTGGGAAAGCTTCGATAAATGCTCTGATGACTTGTTGATTTGCTCAATAGCGTTTACTTGTTCTTGAATTTGATTAGCTATTTCATGGGTGTCTTCATTCGCTTGTGTCGAGATCGTTGATACTTCGTTAACGGAAGCGCTTACTTCCTGGGCTCCTGCAGACATTTGCTCTGATACAGCAGATAGGCTTTCAATCTTCTCAGCGACACTTCCAATAGAATTAAGGATACTGATAAAGATACTATCTACTTCTTTAACAGAGTTAATTCCAGCAATCGTCTCTTTTTGGTTATCGCCAATTGTCTTAACTGTATCATTAGTAATAGATTTAATCTCTTGTACTATAGCGTTAATCTCCCTAGTAGATTGCGCAGAGCTTTCTGCTAACTTTCTTACTTCTTCGGCTACGACAGCAAATCCGCGACCGTGTTCGCCTGCGCGAGCGGCTTCGATACTAGCATTTAGTGCAAGTAAGTTGGTCTGCTCTGAGATGTCATTTATTGTGCTTACGAATACATTAATTTTATCTAGACCTTCTACCAATTGGTCGATTGTATCTGCAATATTTTTTGCACTTGCTTGAATTTCATTCATTTGCTGCACAGCATTGGAAACTACAACCTTACCTTGATCAGCGTTTATTCTCATGTTGGCTGATTCTTCTGTTACACTAGCAGCAGTTTCTGCAACCTGCCCAATACCGCTTGCCATTTCCTCCATAGCCCTTGATGAGTCCTTAGCTATATGGGTCTGTGTCTCAGAAACCTCTTGAATACTATGGATTTTTTCTTCCATAAGCTTTAATGAATTCAATGTTGCTTCAGACAATTGAAGTAGCTCATCTGAAGATCCAGCAACTATTGAACTATTATCTTGTAGTTGCATGATTAAATCCTTTGTATTATTTTGCATCTGCTCTATAGCTGTAGCCATTGAGCCAATTTCATCGGCGTGCTTGAAGAACTTGTCTGGAACTCTTTCCTTGTAATCGTAATTTGCAATTGAAGCTATAACATTGGTCATACTGGCAATTGGAGAAATTTTATAATTTATAATTGGATAGAAAACAAAGAAAAATACGACTTGCACAATTATCTGAAAAGCTACCCCGATTAATAAATCGGTTCGATTCTGTCTATCGAAAGGCTCGGCACTTGTTGATGATGAGATCATACCTATCACGCTATTATCTGGGCCAAATACTGGCATAATTGTATAGAAAAAATCTTCGCCAGAGCTTGCTAAACGTCCCTGCCACATCTCACCCTTATTTAACACCTGTTCGCTTACATTTCGCTGCTGTAATTGGCTTGCTGTGGGTAGGCTACCATCAGATTTGGACGATATAAGCACTTGATCCCTTAAGAAAATGGTGAAATCAACACCAAAACCTGCCTGCATCGCTTGCATATCCTTGGCAGGGATTTCACGCCCGACCTCTATGATGGCTATCGGATTTCGATACTGGTCAGAAAAAATACCAGCAACCCTAATGGCGACACCTTCTTCAGTGATGTCATAGGTAGAAATAGTAGTTTGAGTACTAGTAACTTGCTGCAGTAATAAATCGGAGCTAACGTCATCTCCGTATCGATTAGGAGCGTCGGCTCGATAAAATGCCGTTAAGTCAAGGTCGTACATTCTTAAGCTAGTAATCCCTAATTGTCTACTTAGGTTAGCGAAGATTGCATCTAATTCGTGAGATACAGAAGAACGGCGGTTTTGTTCGAATGCTCTTACGATGGCTGGATTATATACTCCTATGTCATCGATAACCTGTTCGAACTGCTCTAATTCCTGCTCTATAATGAAATTATAGGCTGTTATTTTATCATGTAAGGTGTTTACCGCAATCTCGTCTGTAAAACCAGAAGTCCTGAATGCAGAGATAATCTGCAACGCTGTCATTGATACAAGTATTGCTGCTACTACTAATACCTGGAGCTTTAAGTTCAATTTTAATTTTTTATCCAAATTCATGGTGTGTCTCCTCTCTCTATACCCTTTTTATATTTATATTATTTAAGCAAGCTCATATTTATTTAAACATTTCCTTTTTCGTCAGCTAATTTAAGTAGCTGATCTTTTAAAGATGAAGCCATAGATTTATCGAAATTTTTGCCCATATCAGTTACTAATGCAGTATTACAAAGGTTAATAGCAGCATCATACTTTCCACGCTTCTTCATGATTATCGCCTTATAGTAGTAAGCCCAATAAGCTTTTTCAGGAGTTATGAAAATTGCTTGATTTAAATTATCTATTGCTTCGTCGTAGCGCTCAAGATTCATTAAGGATAATCCCTTTTCTAGATAAGACATCATATGATCTTTCTTAAGGGCAATTGCCTGGTCATAATGTGTGAGTGCTTGCTCGTATTGCTGTATATCATTAGAGGTAAGTAAAGAGCCTTTGATATAATGGTACTCAGGGTTATCGGGCTCAATCGCTATTAATCCGTCAACAACTTCTATAGCTTCTGCATAACGGTTGTAGGCCATTAGACAGTATAATTTATCTCGATAAGGACGAGTTTTTGTGGGGTCCATCTCAATCATTTCACTATATATTTTAATGGCTTTTTCGAAGCGCATTTTATGTGATAGATAATTTCCTTTCATGCCCCAGAACGTGTATTTTAGCTTTTTAAGTATACTCATATGTACAATCCCTTCTGTTAAAATATCTTATGTGTATATAATCAAATGTAACTGTGAAACAGTAAAACTACGCAGTATATATAATCTGCTATCGTCGTTTATTCTATAACAATAATTATTCTATAACAGAAATGTAAAACCTGCTTATTCACCAAAAAAATATATTCAAATATTTGATGACAAACATGCACACTAAATCTAGACAGGTATGAGGAAATCATTCATAATATAATAGCTTTAAAGAAAAGCTAAAAACAAAGATAATTTAACTGAACATATTAATATAAGGTGGTATGATAACCCATGTATCCAAAAGAACTCGGCTATAGAATGCCTGCAGAATTCGAAGAACATGAACGTACATTTTTGTCATGGCCTGTACAAGAATCGATGTGTCATCCTGACGACTATGATTCCGTTTGCAAGCTATATTATGCAGAGCTGGTAAAAGCAATAGCGGAATTTGAACCCGTTACAGTCATTGTGGATCCTGAAGACATTGAAAGTGTACAAGCACAGCTAGAGGAAACAATGAATACCGCTGGACATCCTATTGACTTACTTGCTATTGCTCATAACGACGCGTGGCTGCGAGATAATGGACCGACCTTTATTGTTGATGATAAGGGTGGAGTTGCCGGTATCAACTGGAAATTTAATGCCTGGGGTGGAAAATATTCTCCGTGGGACTTAGATGACGCCCTAGCAGGCAAACTGCTCGACCATTATAACATTCGACGTTTTGATGCTTCGATTGTGCTTGAAGGCGGATCAATACATACTGATGGAGAAGGTACCTTGCTTACTACGGAAGAGTGCTTATTAAACGATAACCGTAATTCAAATTTATCAAAGGAACTGATTTCAGACTTATTAAAGCAATATCTAAACATAAGAAAAATAATTTGGTTGAAAAACGGCCTAGACGGAGACGAAACAGACGGACATATCGATAATATAGCTTGTTTTGCCGCACCTGGCAAAATCATTCTTCAGGTATGTGATGACCCAGACGATGCTAATTACGAAATAACGAAGCAAGCGATTGCAGAAATAGAGAATACAATCGATGCCCAGGCACGCAAGCTAGAAATTATAAAAATTAATCAGCCACCTATGCGAAAGCACGATGACAATCGCTTAACCTTAAGCTACTTAAACTTTTACTTTGTTAATGGCGGTATCATCCTACCTATATTCGGTGGAGATGCAGAGGAAACAGATAGACAAGCAATTGCAACCTTAGAGAAAGCGTTTCCAGATCGGAAAATCCGCACAATTGACGGCATGTCAATTATAAAAGAAGGCGGCAATGTCCATTGCACAACTCAGCAAATGCCTAAGGCAAAAAAGCTCGTAAAATAGATTAAATGTCTTTTGGGAGGTGTACGAATGAGAAAGGTTAAAGTAGCAGCTACGCAAATGAGCTGTAGCAACAATATTGAACAGAACATAGAAAAAGCAGATAAGCTTGTACGGGAAGCGGCAGCAGAAGGAGCACAGATAATTTTACTACAAGAACTATTCGAGACACCTTACTTCTGTCAGAAGGAAAATCCAGATTATTACTTCTATGCGACAGAGCTTGAAGAGAATAAGGCTATCAAGCACTTTAAAGAAGTTGCTAAAGAACTCGGGGTCGTGCTACCGATTAGCTTTTATGAGAAAAAGAACAACGCTCGATATAACTCATTAGCCGTTATAGATGCTGATGGCAAAGTGTTAGGCTTATATCGCAAAAGTCATATTCCTGATGGACCAGGCTACGAAGAGAAATTTTACTTTAATCCAGGTGATACAGGCTTTAAGGTTTGGAAGACTAAATATGCAAAAATTGGCGTCGGGGTCTGCTGGGATCAATGGTATCCTGAAGCGGCTCGTTGTATGGCCTTACAGGGGGCAGAAGTATTATTCTACCCTACAGCCATAGGCTCAGAGCCCGAGGACTCATCTATCGATTCTAAGGACCATTGGCAGACCTGTATGCTAGGACACGCCGCAGCAAATCTTGTGCCAGTAGTAGCTTCTAATCGTGTGGGTGTAGAGCAGCAAGACGGCTCAGAGATTACTTTCTATGGTTCGTCATTTATAGCAGGTGCTCAAGGGCAGAAGCTAGTCGAAGCAAATCGCACGGATGAGACTATTATCTATACAGAATTAGACCTTGACCAGCTTGAGCGTCAACGTGCAGAGTGGGGAATCTATCGAGATAGACGTCCAGATTTGTACAAAATCATCACCTCCTACGATGGAGAGAATACACTGTAACCATAACTTAAACATTAAATATGATATAATATTCGTATGCATATTTAGGAGAGGATGATATTTATGGCTTCAGTGATTTTATCGATTGTCTTAATCGGCGCATTGGCAATCATATTCATTAATAGAATGAGTCGTATGCGCGAGGAGGCGAATGCACAACCAGTCGTTCAGTTAGAAACCTTAGAGGACAAACAGAACTATCTTAATACATTGCAAAGACGTAGTAGACTTGACAGCCAAGAGTGGATGTACGTGCTGTTAGCCTATTTCGTATTAGAAAAGCTCGTTGAAATTGAATCAGTACAAGCCGCCCATGATTGGATGGAACAACAATCGCCTGAAACGATTAACGACCTAATGAGTGATATGCTTAATGACGAAGCGTTTATAGATAGCATTATTGCTGACCTGCCTGAAGAACTAAGTGCTGCTCCAGTAGATAGTGTATATTCCAATGAAGATGCAGGAGCATCAGGCTCAGGAGATGCAGGTAGTGGTGAATAACCACTGCCTATTATTTCAGTCTGAATTATTTGAAAATTATGTCAATTTAACGGGTGAGCTATGAATCCAGTAGTCAGGTACAAAATAATAATATCAATATTATTTGGACTTCTAACTTTGAGTGCAGCGTTTAATTCTATGGAATATTCGTTGCCATCATTTCAGGTGAATATTTTTTGGGGACATATTTTTTTAATTATTGTAACATTAGCTTGGGGAAGGAAATACGGCTTTATTAGCGTGACTTTTGGGCTTGTGTTCCTATATCCGTTTTTGTTATGGCCCTATAATGGTGTGGCAAATATCGTGCCAGTCATTCTGCTTTATATATGGGTATGGATTCTTGGTGGTAACAGTTCCGCGGGGGTTAATATCTATGTAAGGCAGGGAATTTTTGCTGTGCTTACGGTTGTGGCTTTTTTCATTGTAGTCCCTCTTTTGTACAGTTTAAATCCATTACTTCTAAACGAGTCTATGTCAGCAACGATTGAGAGTAATCATCTGCAGTTTATTGCTGTTAAGACGGTAGTTAATGAACTAATTGTCTTGGCGGTATGCGATGCATTATTATTAATTCCAATAGTTCGGAAGATATTTAGACTGCCTAAAGTACAAGGATTCCAATATAATGGTCGAATAATATTGGGGGTTATGGCAATAAGCGTATTGTTTGCCAGTGTTATCGTAACTACAATCTACGAGATTATATTTCAACACGAAAGCTTTAACTGGATAGCTACGGAACAGCCAGTTATCATTGCAACAATGGTAATGCAAATTGCTTTTGGCATAATAGGAGGGGGAATTGCGGCGCGGTTTTATCAGAGTCGGCTTCAAGCAGAAGACTCTTTGCGAGAGTCGGTAATAGAAATTCAAAGTCTAAACTCACAGTTAGAAATGAGAGTTGCTGAACGGACTGAAGAACTTCAGCATGCTATAGAAGAACTACAAGCATATGTTTATACAGTCTCTCACGATTTGAAATCACCAGTTAGAGCAATTGAAGGATATTGTCAACTAATCTTAGAAGATTATCGAAATCAATTACCACAAGATGCAATCGAAATGTTGGAAAACATAAATACTATCAGTTCGGATATGTTGATTATGATGGATAAGCTATTAGAACATGATAGATATTCTAAAAAACAGGTAGACGGAACTTGGACGAATATGGAACCAATGATTCGAGAAATAGTAGAGGAACTACGCGTTTCTAGCATCAACCCTAAGGTGCAGCTTATCTTTTGCAAGTCACTACCAGATGTTTGGGGAGACCCTATATTGCTCCGCATGGTGCTATACAACCTGTTGTCTAACTCTATGAAGTTTGCGAAAAATCGTGAAACTATTGTAATCGAGATTGATGTAAGAGAGAATAATCAGGAATGGGAATTTTCTATTGCTGACAATGGTGTAGGTTTTGAACCTGAATATGCAGATAAGCTTTTTCAACTGTTCCAAAGGCTTCATAGTTCAAAAGATTTTGAGGGTAGCGGGATTGGACTTTCTACGGTAAAAAAGATCATCCAAAGACATAATGGCCAGGTATGGATTACAGGTAAACAAGAAAAAGGAGCTACGGTTTTTTTTACATTGCAAAAAAAGTCTGGGTAAAAGATAAGAAAAATACATACTCGAGTGCAAAATACCTTGGTACATTAACCATAGGTATTTTTTTGTAATATAACAGAGGAGGCGCTTTCATTTGGGTGAATTGGCCGTTCTAATAGTAGAAGACTCGAGATACGCTGCTGATGTTAATGCTAGGCAAGTTCAAAAAGCAGGGTATATAGTGAAATATGAAATCGTTAGTAATAAAGTAGAAATGATACGATTGATACAAGAACAATCTTGGGATTTAATACTCAGTGACCATTCATTGCCAGCATTTAGCTCTCTTGAAGCTTTGGAGATTCGCAACCGATACTGTCCAGAGGTACCTTTTATAATAGTTACAGAGTATATTGGTGAGAAGGAACATATAGTAGCAATTGAGGGTGGGTGTCAAGAAATTATACATAAGAGAGAATTACAGAGCTTGCGTAGGGCTGTCCAGAATCTAGTTTGAGAAAGTGTTTAACTTTTATGTTAATATAATTGTTATAAATGTTCCTTCGTTATACAATAATCATATATGACTATTGTTATTGGGCGAAGGGGTTGTTCAAGTGTATCGGGTGTTGATTGTCGATGACATGGAAATTATGAGAAAACTCATGAGAAGAATGAAGTTTTGGGGTTCGGTGTCTGGATTTGAATTAGTAGCGGAGGCGGAAAATGGAGCCGATGCATTACAGGTTCTTCAAGAACAAGCAATCGATGTTGTGATAACAGATATTCGGATGCCCAAAGTTGATGGACTAGAGCTGCTACAACAAATTACAACGCTACAACTTTGCAGATATGTTATTTTAGTAAGTGAGCATTCAGATTTTGAATATGCAAGAAAAGGAATTCAATATGGAGCATATGACTATCTGGTGAAACCTGTGAACGAGGCTAACTTACAATCAGTATTACTAAAAATTGAGCAGGACATACCTGTTCAAAATGTAAATAATAATAACCAATTTGAGCGACAAGTACAAACTATACAGACTTATCTAAAGCAAGGAAAAGGTACTGAGGCTATTGCAGTCTTCACACATATACTTGATGACTTACGCGAATCGGATAAGTTTCAGCACAATATAAATATAAGCACAAAAAAACTATACGGAATCTATAAAGATTTAGCATCATATTTTTTAGAGCATTTTCCATGGCTTAGCACCATTACAACAATTAACCGATACTCAGAGATAATGGATAGCATAAACTGGCAACAAGATATGGACAAGTCGACATTTAATTATTGTGAAAATGTAGTATCTGATTATATTAAGGAAATGGCTATTATTATAGAACATTTTCAATACACTACTGGTCATAACCCTGTCATTCAAGAAACAGTAGCCTACATCCTCAGTCACATTGATGAAGAGATAAATGTAGCGCAGATAGCAGGTAGTGTGCATGTGAATATTTCTTATCTTAGTAACCTATTCCGTCAAAAAACTAAGATGACTATCAAGCGATTTATTCTACGAGTTAAAATCGAACGAGCAAAAATATTGCTACTAGAAAACAAGTTGAAAAACTATGAGATAGCTGAAAGGCTGGGTTATAAAGATTACGAATATTTTGCAAAGGTTTTTAAAAAGCATACGGGGCAAACTTTGACGGAATTTCGGCAAGACCTAAAAAAAATAGGGGAATAACGATAAATAATTCCATACTCTTTATTTTGATACCTTGGTATATTCACCATAGGTATTTTTTTGTCGAAAAATCAAACAAAAACTAATTGAGTAATGAAAGGGAGACAGGAATTGCAAAACAAAAAAAGATTTATTGGAATTCGCGGCAAAATGTTTATTGCTGTTGTTGTATCAGTTATGCTCTTGTTGAGCTTGTTTTCAAGTGTGATTTATTGGAAAGCCAAGGTCATAATTGACGACGGTGTAAACACGGAGCTGGCAGCCTATAAGGAAATGATTGCTGAGGATATTACCACAGTATTGTTGCTAGCAGGACAAGATGTAATCCAAATAGAAAATAATCAATACATAAGGGATTTTATGGAGAGAGCTCCGCTGGTTAATGATGTAACACAAGCGGAGGGATATCGAGAACTGATTACAACATTGAACTCTATTCGCAACAAGAATGAGAACATGTTAAATATGTACCTTGGGATAGATTCGATTAATCGATTGCTTATTCACGATGAATATGAGTTACCTGCTGACTTCGATATGCAAGCACGTCCTTGGTACCAGGCAGCTATTGAGAATGGAGAATTAACAATTTCTGAACCGTATATTGATGTTTCGTCCAATAGTCTTGTTATTACAGTGTGTACGCCGATATATAATAATTTAGGTGATTTGTTAGGGGTGGCAGGAATGGACATTACCCTTGACCGCATTTCTGAGATTATGGGAGATTTTCAATACAAAGAAACCGGACATGCTTTGCTTTTGAACGATAACGGTCAATATATTTTTAATCCTGATTCGAATCTGATACTGCAGGAATCAATTAGCGATGAAACGCAAGGGCTAGGAAGCATTGCGAGAGGATTATTGAGTGGAGCGACTGGTTTGGATAGCATATCTATAGAAGGACGACCGCATCTTGTGTCATATGCACCAATTTCATTAAGTGACTGGACTGTTGCACTTATCGTACCTCTGGCTGAAGCAGAGGAGGAGTTGAATGTATTTAGAATACTTTTTTTCGTGGCTACAGTTATAGTTTTCATCTTTTTATCAATTGTGATTTACTTTTTGTCTGGGAGCATACTGAAGCAAGTTCCACAACTGCTAACGGCTTTTGAACAAGCAAAAGCTGGGGATTTAACAGTTCAAGCTACACCTCGGACTCAAGATGAGTTAGGTCAGCTTACAGAAGGTTTTAATAATATGATTGGTACTCAGCGTAATGTGATACAAGACGTAACAGGAATGACTCATTATATATCAGGAATTGTAAGTAATACAGAAGAGAACATTATTGAACTCAATATGAATATTGAAGAAATTTCTGCGACTACACAGCAAGTATCTGCTGGTATGGAACAGACAGCCGCTTCTATGGAAGAAATGAATGCTACCTCGACAGATATTGAGTCAGCAATGCAAAAAATAACAGATAAAGCAGACGAAGGAAATAGGTCAGCGAAGGAAATAAATCAACGAGCACTAAATCTCAAACAAAATGCGATTAAATCTAGTAAATATGCACAAGAAATTTATGAAACAACAAATACTAAACTACGCACTGCGATTGAAGAATCAAAAGCAATTGATAAGATACATGTATTATCAGAAGCAATCCTAGAAATTACATCTCAAACCAATTTATTGGCGCTTAATGCAGCAATTGAAGCAGCTAGAGCGGGAGAAGCAGGGAAAGGTTTTGCTGTAGTTGCTGACGAAATACGTAAGCTTGCTGAGGATTCGAAACAAACTGTTACACAAATTCAAGAAGTAAGTAGCACAGTTACAACATCAGTTACACATTTAGCAGAAAGTTCTCGGGAAATGCTAGATTTTCTTGAGCAACAGGTTGTTCAAGATTATAGAATGCTTGTGGAAACAGGGGAACAATACAGTGATGACGCGAAGTATGTAGATACAATGCTACAAGAATTTCAAGAGATTTCTACGCATATGCTTGACTCAATTCAAGGGATGTTGAACGCCATTAATGAAGTTACACAGGCCACTCATGAAGGAGCAGAAGGAATTACCAATATAGCAGAAAAAGCAAGTGTTTTTACGAGTAGAACTGAAGATATGGTTTCACAAATGAAAGAGACTAGAAACAATACTGAGCAACTAGCTGTTAAGATGGCACAGTTCAAAGTGTAAATAATCAGATTGGTAACACAATCCCTCTTTACTACTAGCTACGAAAAGAATAGAATATAGGTAAATATAATCCTGTCTTTGACACTTGATGAATACAAAAAGCCTGTAGAACCTTGATACTAAAGGGTCTGCAGGCTTTAATGTTTGCCGAAAAAGTGAGTAATGTTTTTATTTTTTTGTATCTTTAAAAATTTTTTTCATCTTACTTGTAGTAATAATCTGATAGTCAGTGCGAAAGCTAAATGCTTCATGTAAAGCATCAGTAAAATCAGTTCTGGTATATAAGGGTTCATAACCTTCACCCTTAATCACCT
>NZ_MIJE01000007.1 GCF_001730225.1 Desulfuribacillus alkaliarsenatis
CCGAGCTTTTCAACAACTTTGGAAGAACGCTTTCCATTTTCGTAAATTGATTTAACCACATATAAAGATGCAGCATTTTTTGAATTAACAATTTGTAGCCTCATTTATACACCGTCCCCTTGTCGATTGCTTATATTATAACACATTGTGAAACATTGTGCACTATATAAATAGAAAAATTGACAAAAAAATAAGCCTACATCAAGGCTTGTTGGGATTTTTTCTTTATTAAAGTGTCAAAGACCCGGGCACCAATAGCTAATTAAAAGCTTTATCATAAAACTAGCAGAAGACGAAGTAGGAAATATATACCTTAGCAAAGAAAGTGAGATATGATATTATAATATAGAATGGAATGGAGGAGCGGAGGTAAACGAATGGAACAGCAAATATTGCAACTTATCTTGGACAAATTAGATAAGATTGAATCAGGTCAGGAAGCTATGCGCAAAGAAATGCAAGAAATGAAGCAAGAACAACAAGGAATGAAGCAAGAGCAACAAGGAATTAAAGCAAGAATTAAACGATTGGAAGAAGGACAAGAAATGATTCTAGAGTTTTTAAAAAATATGGAACAAACACTGGTGAATTGCGAGAAAGACCATGAATTTATAGAGAAATTAAAGAAGGTTGCAGGAGAGTAGAGTATAAGTCCTATCCTATATAAGATTGAATTAGTAGCAAAAATTATTCTTAGACCCCTAGTGGGTCTATTTTTATACTATAGTTATTTGCAAGTATACACATAGACGATTCAGTATAATAATAGTATGATAGAATACGTCAACGAACTATTGGGAAGGATAGGGGAGCTGTGGGTATGGGTAATGATGCAAAGGTTTTAGTAATAGGAACGATATTCGTAGATTGTAAAGGATTTGCTAGAGATGAGTACAATCCTGATGCTAGGAACTTAGGAAAAATTAAGTTTTTCCACGGTGGTGTGGCTCGAAATGTCGCTGAAAATATGGCTAAGTTGAATTTGCAAACTACACTTATGGCCTCAGCAGATGCAACACCGTTAGGGAAAGATGTAATAGAGCGCTTAGAAGCTGCTAAAGTAAGCACAAAATACATAAAAGAAGCTAAGGAAGATGGCATGGGTATGTGGCTAGCTATTTTGGACAAGCAGGGGAGTCTATCAGGTTCAATTTCGCAAATGCCAGATTTAGCACTACTTAAGCAAACTATAGATGAGAATATAACTGAAATAGCCAACGAATTCACAGATATTGTCCTAGAGCTGGATTTAAATATAGATATAACTAGTAAAGCGATTGCAATTGCAAAGGAACATAACAAAAAAATCTATGGTATTCCTGGAAACCTCGATGTTATATTGTCAAACCCGGAGATTTTAAAGGATATGGATTGCTTTATATGCAATAACTTTGAGGCTGATCGTTTGTTTGAAACGGATTTTACCAATAGTAGTCTAGATTTTAAAAGGCAGCTAGTAGAAACTTTTGCTAAAAAGCTAAGAATTCAGTTTTTCGTTGTTACTCTTGGTGGAGACGGTTCAGTATATTACGATGTTAATTCTAAGGCGAGTGGATACCAACCAGTTTTTCCTGTCAATGTAGTGGAATCGACTGGGGCGGGGGATGCGTTTTTCTCTGGGACGGTTATGGGTTTGATAAAAAACAAACCATTATCGGAAGCTGTAATATGTGGCACGAAGGTAGCGGGCTGGACAATTGAGTCGGTGGAAAACTGCTGTGAAGATCTTAGTGAAAAAATTAAAGGCGACGAACTCTTCAGAGATGTAGAAAAAGTTACAGTATAATGAATAAATCAAGCAAATACATTTCCTGGGCTTGTGTGCTATTTTGGATGGCGCTGATTTTTTATCTTTCTCATCAGCCTGCCACAGAATCAAATGAATTGAGCACAGGTATTACAGAACTTATAAAACAATTTATAGAAAGAGTTATGCCACATATTGCAATTGACATAAGCACACTGAATTTCATTATCAGAAAGGGTGCTCATTTCTTTGCTTACTTAGTTCTAGGGGTACTTGTTATCAATGCTTTATGGGCTAGTGGATTTAAAGGCTGGCGGATGGCTGGAGTCGCTTTTGTAATTTGTGTATCTTACGCAATTACAGATGAAGTGCATCAGTTGTTTATCCCAGGTCGTAGTGGAGAAATTCGAGATGTCATAATCGATAGTGCGGGTGCATTAGTTGGAATTAGCATATACTATCTGCTTCGAAGTGCGTATGGTATTAACAAGACATAGATATTTATCTGTATAATAAACAGTCCGAAATTAAGCGGGCTGTTTTTGTTTTGTAAAATTTCATAAAAATTTGTCAGAAATAGCAGGAATTTAGCAAATTTATGCAGAATAGGGAAATCAAATAAGTAATAGTAAGAGGAGGTAGGTAATGTATAAGGTCTATCGAGTTATTGTTACTGCTATTGTCTTTTGCGGGCTAATGTTACTTAGCTGGAATTTCACTAGTGCCGTAGATTTGCTTGAGTTTGAAGGTGAGGGAACCAAAGAAAATCCATATCAAATTGCAACACCAGAACAATTAGATTTAGTTAGACAACATTTGGACAAGCATTTTATTCAAGTTGCTGATATTGATCTATCGGAATATTTATCGAGTGGAGGGGCTGGTTACAACGATGGATATGGATGGGAACCCATAGGTATTTCTTTAGGGAATGCTTTTATAGGTACATACGATGGTCAAGGTTATACAATTTCTAATCTAGCAATAAATAGAAGTAATCAAGATCATATTGGTTTATTTGGTTATGTTGGTAATAACACAACAATATCGTTTAATATAAAGGTAACTATAAAGCGTATAGGTTTATTGGATGTTAATATTAATGGAAATGACTTTGTGGGCGGATTAGTTGGAACTTTACAACATGGAGAAATTCATGAGTGCTACGTAACTGGAGATGTTGTAGGGACAGGATTTAGAGTCGGTGGATTGGTTGGATCGAATAATAGGCGAGTAGAGAATTCTTATAGTAAAGCTTCTGTTACAGGAAGTTCTATGGTTGGTGGACTAGTAGGAGCTAACGTAAGTACATCAGCGAGAGTTATAAATTGCTATTCAGTTGGAAGAGTTGCGAGAGTAGGTACAATAGGATTAGTTGGCGGTTTAATTGGGTATAATGAACCAAATGTGAGCGTATGGATAAATAGTTATTATAACTCCAATACTTCGGAACAATCAGATACTGGAAAAGGGTTCGGAAGGACAACAGCTGATATGAAGAAGAAGTCGACTTATGAAAACTGGAATTTCGATGCGGCTGAAGATAGCGTACAGCCTATTTGGCATATCAATGAAGAAATCAATGACGGATACCCGTATTTAATGGCTTTTTTGAAACATGAGGAAGTTAAGGGTTCGAATTCAAGCTTAGCAGAACTTTATCTGTACGTAATTGATGATTATGGAACAAAGAGTTTAGCAGAAATAATGCCAGAGTTTGCTAAGGAACAGCACCATTATTCAGCGATTGTTACTGAGTCTGTATACCAAGTTAAACTTAGGGTATTACCTGAGGATGAAAAAGCTACAATTATAGTTAATGAAGATACTATTGACATAGACGGTCTTTCTCGAGTAATTCCTTTGGAAATAGGGACTAATGATATCGTTGTAGTGGTAATTGCAGAAGATAATGAATCATCACAACACTATGTATTGATAGTAACTAGAATAGAAGACAACTTAGGTGAACCTGGTGAAAAAAATCCTGAGCCGGGCGACCCTGAGCCAACAGAACCTGAACCAACCGAAACTGAACCAAGTAATCCTGAACCAAGTAATCCTGAACCAAGTAATCCTGAACCAAGTAATCCTGAACCGAGTGACCCTGAGCCAATCGACCCTGGACCAAGTGACTCAGAACCAAGCGACCCTGGACCAAGTGACCCAGAGCCATTCGACCCTGAACCAACAGAAAGTGAGCCAGAATTACAGAATGGTTATATAGAAGAAGATGAAAAACTTGATAGTAACTTATTAAACTTAGAACAAGCAGTGATAAATCTGATTAGAATTCAACCAAATATGGAAGCTACGTTGATAGAGACAGGTCAAATTGTTATAAATTTAGATGAGTTGATTAATGCAGAACAGTTGGTGCAATTAGACTATAATGCCATAATACATGTTTCTATATTACACTCATCACAAACTATTGTTACACTTTCTGGATCAATGACTAAGTTTTTGATTGAAAAAAGAACCAAATTACATATAGAGACAGCTAATTCAATACTCTATTTTCCGCTTGATGAATTAAACAACATAGATATTTCACTTGAACATTTACAAAGCTTAAATTTTGAGATTAATGACGCATCTGAGAAAATAGAAATATTAGCAGCAGATGCTGAAATTATTAATCCAGTTGAGTTTTTAGTATATGTAAATTTGGATAGTTCAACAGAAATACAAGATAGTAATCAGCTAGTCGATGTTAAAGAAATTAATCAGTTCAATGTTTACATAGCTAGAGATATTAAGATGCCAAGTGATTGGGGATTTGAACAAGTGGGTACGGGAGTATATATAACTGATACGGGTGAATATTATCATGTGCCGACGACATTTTATGAAGCTGACGGAGTTAAGTATGCCCGTATATTGAGCTTGACTAATAGTATTTACGGGCTATTAGTAGTAAAAAGCAGCTCTTTTGTAGATATGATTGACCATTGGGCTTATGAGTCAGTAAAAAATTTAACTGATAGACAAATTCTTAAAGGAATAAATATAGATGGAGAGCTATATTTTGAGCCTAACAGGAATATAACAAGAGCGGAGTTCGTTACTATTCTAACTAGAGCAGTAGGGTTACATGCGGGTAAACAATATAGTCACAGTAATTTAGACTATACAAGCATATCTAATCCACAGGGTGTAATGTATGTTGATATTGATGAAAAGGATTGGTTTGAACATTATATTAGGCTGGCCAAAACTAATAACTTAATAAATGGTTATAATGATCAAACTTTTCGACCACTAGATTATATTACGAGAGAGCAAGCAGTTGTTATATTATATAATGCAAAAAACTTCGTACATGCGAAAACGTCTAGTGGGCAAAAGATTAATTATAACGGTGGAATAGATTACAGTGCTAGTACAGATATTGACAAACTTATGTTATATGCTGATGCAAAGCAAATTTCATCTTGGTCTATAGAAGCATTTCGATTATTGGTTTCAGAGCAATTAATTAAAGGGTATGAAGGTAAACTGCATCCTAAAAACAACCTAACACGTGCACAGGCGGCTGTGTTAATAGAAAGATTATTAGAGTATATAAAATTAACCAATAATTAAATTAAATTAAAGTTAAGTCGAAGTCAAAACAAAGTCAAAACAAAGTTAAAGCGAAATTTAAGGGGATCATTTCGATCCCCTCGCAGTTATTATTGCTTGTTTTTTAAAATTACAATTTCTGTTCATCATTTTTTTTAATACCTTTTAGCATAGAAAGTATCTCACGCTGGATAGTAACACTTTTTGTCAGTTTTGATTGTAAATCCCTTTGGTAGTCCATTAACTGAGTTTCACGCTCCCTTGAGTCCATACGATTTGTAATAATTAAATACACAGCTACAGCTCCGAAAATAAACTCTGATACAAGCTTAAATAGTATTTCTTCCATAGATTTTCACCACCCTAATAACTTTATCTAAATTTGTAAAATACGAATAAAAGGCCACCTTGAGCTAAGCTCTAAGGTGGCCTTGATAAAGATTAGTAAAATAAGTTTTTGGCACATTACTCAAAATCTATTTCTTGCACTGTGCGTTCAATAATGCGGGCACCGACTTTTTCTACTAAGCCACCGCCATGTTCAAAAGCATCAGCAGCCAAGATTTCATCCATTGCTGCTTGCACTGATTGAGCATCTATAGGTTCAAGTGGATTATCAACGCCGATTCTAGTAAGCTTACCTTCAGCGTTACGAAATACTAATTCGAGTTTCTTTGACATTTAAAGCCCTCCTTTCTCTTAGATATTCACTGTTATCTATTAAAATGTAATTGTTTAACTTGCTTGTAGTTAAGCTAACTTGTTGTTACTCTTGTTCTAAAGAACTAGTATCAGTTCTGTCAATCCCGTAAAGTGGGAATTCCTGTAATGATGCCAGGGCGACGGCTGTATTAAAAACAGCTTCGTCAGTGGCCATAGGCTTAATGCGTGAATAGTTTTTTCTACGTAAGATAGAAAAACCAAATGCATCCGTACCAGTTTCGAGTACTAAGCTAACACGGCTATCTACACGATCACTTATAACTGCCATTAGCGTGACCTCCTTTCGTTTAGATATTCAAATCGATTTGACACTTTATATAATGCAATACTAACCAAAAAAGGGGAACAAAATTGAAGTATACTGTGATATACTATTAAGACACAAAAGGACAAAACATCCTCTAAAATACCAAATATCACTTGACTAGCACAGGTGTTCGCTGTATAATTAAGATAACGGAACAAAAGTTCTATGCATCGGGATTATTTCAGTCTATGTTCTACTATCAGATATTAAAAGTTTAATGATGATAGTATAACGGCAACTAAGGAATTCACCTACGTCTATGACTTGGCGATTTCCAAGTTTTGTTTATGAAAGTATGGTGAGGTGATTCTATTGAGTGAAGAAATGTTTAGAATTATGATGGAAGAAATCAAGGACATCAAGGCGAACATGGCAACAAAGGATGATCTAAAGGGCTTTGCAACAAAGGATGACATCAAAGAAATTCGAGAAGAGATGAAGAACTTCGCAACGAAGGATGACATCAAAGATATTCGAGAAGAGATGAAGAACTTCGCAACAAAGGATGACATTAAGCATCTAGACGCTAAGATTGACATGGTTGCCAAGGAACTTTACGATAGCCTTCACACACTTCTTGAAGTTATGGACAAAAAATAACAGATGTCAGAGACATGCAGCAGATTCAGATTGACAAGCATGAGAGTGCTCTTGAAGTACTAAATAAAAGAACATTAGTGTTGGAAGCGGAGCAGGTACGTATTAAAAAGCACTTATCAATGGTGTAAGTTAGAGCGAGCTTATCTATATTAATAATATTGAGCCTAATCGTTGGAGGATTTATCAATCTTCTGTGGTTAGGTTTTTATTTTGCCTAATTTGGAAAAAAGATATACTAGACTGATATACTAAAAGCTGTTTTAATGTATATTGTGAGTATATACGAAAAGTGTATACGATGTTGTAACAATAAAACCAATTTAGGAGGAATAGCATTGAAAAAAATTACGGTTAAGATTACTTCTATTTTAATCGCTTTAGCTATGGTGTTTACGTTTGTACCAGCTAGCGTTGTTGCTACTGAGGATGTAACAGAACAAACTGAGCAGCAAGAGCAGGTTGAAGAAGTAGTAACTGAGGAAGAAGTAGTAACTGAGGAAGAAGTAGTAACTGAGGAAGAAGTAGTAACTGAGGAAGAAGTAGTAACTGAGGAAGAAGTAGTAACTGAGGAAGAAGCAACAACTGAGGAAGAATCTACTGAAACTGTAGTTTTTGATGATATTAACCATTGGGCTAAAGATCAAATCCTTAAAATGCATGCAAAAGGTGTAGTTTTAGGTGATGACCAAGGTAAGTTCAACCCTAACAACAATATTACACGCGCAGAGTTTACTGCTATGGTAAACCGTGTGTTCGGTTTTGTTGCACAAGCAGAACTAAGCTTTACTGATGTACAAGGTGATGAGTGGTACGCTGAAGACTTAGCTAAAGCTGTAGCGGCAGGCTACATTGACGGATATCCAGATGGAACTATGCTTCCTAACAACTATATCACTCGTCAAGAAGCAGCAAAAATTGTTGTAGAAGTATTTGGCTTTGCTGATATGTCAGCAGTTGAAGGTAATGAGTTTGCGGATTTCGCATATGTTGGCGAGTGGGCACAGAACTATGTAGCAATCGCTAAAGAGAAAAGCTATGTAAAAGGTTACGAGGATGGAACTTTTAAACCACAAAGTAACATTCGTCGTGGTGAGACAGTACAAATGCTTGTGAACTCCACAGGTGAAATTATCACGGAAGCTGGAACATACACTGAAGACTTCGCAACTAACGTAGTTGTAAGAAGTGCAGATGTAGTATTAGAAGATTTAACTATTGAAGGAGACTTATACCTAGCTCCAGGTGTTGGAGAAGGTGAAGTAGTACTAGAAAATGTTGTAGTAGAAGGTACAACGTTTGTAGCTGCTAATGCTAATCTTGCTGGAGAATTTGCCACAGTAGTTGTAAATGCCCCAGTAGCGGTTAATATAGTAGAGCAAGCATCAATTACTAACTTTGTAGTAAACAATAAAGCAGCTGGTGCTAACATTACTGCTATTGCAGCTATGGTGTTTGAACCAAAAGCAGCAGTAAAAGTTAACGGTCAAGATGTAGTAGCAGGATCTAAAGTAACTGTAAGTGGCGGTGGTGAGACTGTAGTTGAGCCTCCATCGTCTCAAGATCCAATAGTAGAAGAAGAGCATTCAGTATATGAGTTTAGCTTTGAATTACCAACTGAAATCGTAGCAGAAGAAGATGTGGAAGTTGCAGTAACATTTGCAGCGACAGAAGTTAAAGACTTAGGATATGAGAATGTACGCTTTGCATTCGCAGTAGCAACTGATGTTGAAGATGCAGAAGTAACATTTACAGCAGTAGATAGCGAAGGAACTGAGTACACGTTTACAAATGAAGGAGCATGGGGACCTGCAGCAGGTTTTGCAATCCCAGCAGATTACACAGCAGCAACTGACTGGACATTAAACTTCTCTAAAGCAGGAACATACACAATTACTTTCCAATTAGTAACTGTAGATGGTGAAGTTTTAGTTGAAGGAACTCAAGAAGTAGTTGTGTTAGAAGAAGCAACAATCGTAGAAGAGCATTCAGTATATGAGTTTAGCTTTGAATTACCAACTGAAATCGTAGCAGAAGAAGATGTAGAAGTTGCAGTAACATTTGCAGCAACAGAAGTTAAAGACTTAGGATATGAGAATGTACGCTTTGTATTCGCAGTAGCAACTGATGTAGAAGATGCAGAAGTAACATTTACAGCAGTAGATAGCGAAGGAACTGAGTACACGTTTACAAATGAAGGAGCATGGGGACCTGCAGCAGGTTTTGCAATCCCTGCAGATTACACAGCAGCAACTGACTGGACATTAAACTTCTCTAAAGCAGGAACGTACACAATTACTTTCCAATTAGTAACTGTAGATGGTGAAGTTTTAGTTGAAGGAACTCAAGAAGTTGTCGTATTAGAAGAAGCAACAGAAGAAGTAATTGAAGAAGAAACAACTGAAGAAACGACAGAAGAAGTATAAATTATAGGTTTGGTATAATATTTAACTATGAGACAGCTAGTATGCGGACACGTTTCGCTTGCTAGCTGTTTTTCTATGTGTGTACTATAACTCCATGTTTTTTAGGGAGTATTTGTTAATGTAGATTAAGGTTCGTTGTAAAATATTACAAATGATATATAATATATATTACAATAACATGAAATATTGGGGCGGAGTTTGTATAGAATAACCTAACAGCATCGTCGTTACTCGGCGATGTTTGAGTATTAATGGGAAAGATAAAATAGTGTTTAGGAGGTGGTTTGTTAATATGATCAACGAGAATATGTACAACGAAAATATGCATAATGTTAACTCAGTAAACTCTGATTGCAAGAAAGTTATTATTGTCGAAGGCAAAAACGATAAAAATAAGCTGCTAGAAATTTTAGCGGAGCCTGTACATATAATCTGCACTTACGGCACGCTAGGGGAAGAGAAAATTAACGACCTGTTATTACCATATGAAGATGAAGATGTATACGTACTTGTCGATGCAGATGAATCTGGAAACAAAATTCGCAAGTGGATTAAGCAAATGCTGCCTAATGCCACCCACATCTATACGAGAAGAATGTATGGTGAGGTTTCAAGTACACCACTAGAACATTTAGCTAAGGTTCTAAAAGATGCCCATTTTGAAGTTCATGACTTAGATATTGACTATGATTCTTAGCAACCATATATTCCAATATAATTGTGTTTGTTAGCATAATATTTGCTATACTGAATATAATCATTCTTAGCGCCATTTTAACGATAAGGTAGGCGGAAATACAAATAGACACGCAAAAGATTCACATAAGGAGAGGATTGAAGCATGAGCACTAATTACTCAACAGAGTATGCCAAATGGCTAGAATTTGAACAGCTTGATCCAGAGCTTAAGGAAGAGTTAGTACTTATTAAAGACAAGGACGAAGAAATACAAGAACGATTCTATGGAAACATCCAATTCGGCACTGGGGGGCTAAGGGGAATTCTCGGGGCAGGTACTAGTAGGATGAATGTGTATATGATTCGCAAAGCAACCCAAGGTTTAGCTAAATCGATTGAAATCGCTTGTCGAGATAAAAAATTGACCTGTGATGAGGTGATTCCTTCAGCTGTTATCGCCTACGATTGCCGACACAAATCACGATTATTCGCTGAGGAAGCTGCTCGCGTCTTAGCGGCGAATGGTATTCGTGCATATGTGTTTCGAGAGCTGCAGCCAACGCCAACCCTGTCGTTTGCTGTCCGTGAGCTGCAAGCAACTACGGGAATAGTAGTGACGGCTAGCCATAATCCGCCTGAATATAACGGCTATAAGGTGTATTGGTCAGATGGAGCCCAGGTTGCATCTGAACGAGCTAATGAAATTATGGATAACATTGAAGCAGTAGAAGATATTTTTGCTATCCCACTCATTACTCTAGAAGATGCTGAAGAACAGGGATTACTCGTGTGGCTAGATACTGATGGTGAAGTCCTAGAGTCGTACTTCAAGCATGTAGAAGAAATTGTTCTGCAGCCAGAGATGATTCAGCGCCAAGCTGAAATAAACCCTCTGAAAATTGTGTTCACTCCTCTTCATGGAACGACTGGTAAGCCACTACCACGTGCACTTGAGCGTGTAGGTTTTAGTAATATTACGATTATAAAAGAACAGGAGCATCCAGACCCTAACTTCTCCACAGTCGCTTTTCCAAACCCTGAAGAGCCGGCGGCCTTTGAGCTGGCACTTAGTTACGCCAAAGATGTCGATGCCGATATTATCATTGGAACAGACCCAGATGGTGACCGCTTGGGAGTGTTAACGAAGGGTGGTCAGGGTGATTACGTACTGTTAACAGGCAATCAAACGGGCGCTATTTTACTAGAATACATACTATCTCAGCGAAAGGCTCAGGGAACCCTGCCTGCAAATGCCATCATGATTAAAACAGTTGTAACATCAGAACTGGGTCGTGTAATTGCTGATAATTACGGTGTGGAAACAGAGGATACATTGACAGGCTTTAAATATATCGGTGAACGAATTGAGGAATATACGCAAACAGGGTCTAAAGAGTTCCAGTTTGGTTATGAGGAAAGCTATGGCTACTTGATAAAAGATTTCGCTCGTGATAAGGATGGGATCCAAGCTGCTGTCATGGCTGCGGAGGTTGCGGCTTATTATAAATCAAAAGGCAAGACACTCTTTCGAGGGCTTCAGGAAATCTATCAGAGGTACGGCTATTATAAAGAAGCATTAGAAACGATTTCACTAAAAGGACTTCAAGGACAGCAGCAAATCTTAGCTATGATGACAAAGCTTCGCAAACAACCACTAAAAGAAGTGGCAGGTTTAGTAGCTACAGAAATAGCGGATTACGAAACATCAGAAAAGCAACTATTGATGGAATCCAACTTGACAGCTATAAAACTTCCGAAATCGAATGTTATTCGCTACACTCTCGAAGATCAGTCTTGGTTTTGTGTACGACCGTCTGGAACAGAACCGAAAATTAAGTTCTACTTTGCTGTGCAGGCGGATACAGAAACGGAAGCTGATAAGAAGTTAGAGAGCATCAGGTCATTTGTTATAAAACATTTTACATAATAATTAGAGCACATTACATCTAACTACTTAACTAGAGCACTTTGCATCAAACACAGTAATGATTTGCTAGAAAATCTGTTGAAATTTTCATTGACTTCTGACTCGTCAGTCGGTAAAATTAAATAGAGTTTTCAGAACCCGTGGGTCAATTTTTGCGCATATGTTTCTAATTTGTGCATATGTTTTTGATGCCATGGGTTGTTTAATGCAGATGCTAGAACAACACAAGATACTAGAGTATACAAAATGGAGGGGAAATAGTTGTTTAGTAATAAATATGGCAAGATGATGTTATTAGGTTTGATGTTAGCAGTTTCAATTATGTTATTAGCTGCCTGTCAAGGCTCAGAGCCAGCTGATAGTGTACCAGCAGAGGAGCGTATAACACCTGTTGCTGTTGCCGAGGTTATAGAAGGTAATGTAGGTCGCGGAGCTAGTTATACAGGGGATTTAGAGTTAGCTCGAGAAACTGCAATCATACCGAAGGTTTCTGGAAAAGTAGCTAGTGTTGATGTAAGTGCAGGGGACACAGTCGCACAAGGCCAAAGACTATTTACGATTGATGCTTCTGACCTGCAAAGGGAAGTAAAGCGTGCAGAAGATTCTGTTAGGGCTTCTGAGGCGCAACTAAATCAAACTATTACTCAAGCCGAGAACTCTATTAAGAGAGCTGAAATAGGCGTACGTACTTCTGAAGCACAATTAAGCCAAGCAATTCTACAAAGGAATAATAATATTATAAAAGCGGAAATCGCCTTAGCAAACGCTACTGATGCATATAACGATGCAGAAACTCAATTGGTTCGTATGAAAGCGTTATTTGAAGCTGGCGCTATTCCAAGGGTTGAATTTGAGGGTGCTGAGATGCGCTATTCATCTAGCAAACTACAATTACAGTCGGCAAAAGAAGATTTAGAAACTGCACAACAGAAGGATTCTATTGAAATCGCTGAGGCTAGCCTGCAGTCAGCGAAAATGGAGCTAGCAGCGGCACAGCAAAGAGAATCAATTCAAATTGCTGAGGCTAGTCTAGCGCAAGCAGTTACAGGTCTAGAAATAATCAGAGCGCAGCTAGCTGACACTGTTGTGACTGCTCCTGTGGCAGGTGTCGTATCAGTTGTAAATGTTAACGTGGGAGAATTAGTCGGTCAGCAAGCGGCGATGACACTGGCTACTACAAACCCCATGTTAGTGAAAATACCAATTCCAGAGCACTCAATAGCTAAAGTGAATATTGGTGATATTATGCCTGTGCATATCCCTGCTATGCAAATGCAGCTAGAGGGACGCGTTACGCATATTGGTCTATCGGCTGACCGTCAGTCGAAAACCTTCCCGGTGGAGCTGCAAATCGAAAATGATGGCTCACTGCGAGCTGGAATGATGGCCCGTATTGCACTAACAGAGCAAGGTTCAGAGCCTGTGCCACTTGTCCCTAACGATGCTATCATTACGAGCGGACAGCAGACGAGTGTATTTGTAATCGAAGATGACGTTGCCTTCTTACAAGAACTTGTTACAGGAGGTGCTTCTGCCCGCTGGACTGAAGTTGTTGACGGTTTAGAAGTCGGTCAACAGGTAGTGGTTAGGGGCCAAAGTCTATTGCAGGATCAAGGCAAGGTTAGGGTTACGGAAGTGGTGGTAGTGGATGAAGATTAGTCATATATCTATCAATCGTCCAGTTGCCATTACGATGCTGGTGATTGCAATTGTAATCCTAGGGATGGTTTCTGTTACTAAGCTTAACGTAGACCTATATCCCGATTTAGTATTTCCAATGGCACTTGTAATTACGAGCTATGATGGCGCTTCTCCCCATGAGGTAGAAAACTTAGTTACAAGACCATTAGAAGAAGTGTTAGGAACTATAGAAAACCTCAAAGATGTCCAATCCGTCTCCCAGCCTGGATCGTCCCAGGTAATGATAGAGTTTAATTGGGGGACGGACATGGATTTTGCCGTTTTAGATATTCGTGAGCGGGTTGATATGGTAAAGGCCATGCTGCCTGAAGATGCTAATGACCCGATGGTATTAAAGCTTGATATTGGAGCTATGCCAATTCAGATGATAGGCTTAAGCGGCGGACATGATATTGTACAGCTTAAGGAAGTTGCTGAAGATGTTATTAAGCCACGCCTTGAGCGTGTTCCAGGGGTCGCATCTGTCGGTATTACAGGTGGGAAAAGCCGTGAAATCCAGGTTGTTGTAGACCCAGAGCGCTTAAATGCTTACGGACTTACCCTAAGTCAGGTGTCGCAGACTCTGATGTCAGAGAATATAACCCTGCCTGGGGGCGATATCGAAAAGGGCACCAGGGAATTATACGTCCGTATGGATGGCGAATTTAAGTCATCTCAGGATATTTCTGAAGTCATCTTTCATTTAGCTAATGGCAGTCAGATTAAGCTGAAAGATTTCGCAGAGGTTAAAGATGGTTTTCGTGAAACGAAACAAGTTACACGTATGAATGGAATAGCAAGTATTGAAATTAACATTTTCAAGCAGACTGACGCTAATACTGTGCAAGTTTCCAACCAGGTAACGAGGGCATTAGAGCAGCTTATTAATAGCGGTCAGCTTCCTAGTAATATGGAAATGACACCAGTATTTGACCAAGCGATGTTTATTCAAGGGACAATTGATACGGTAATTCGAAATATCATCATCGGGGGTGTTATTGCCCTATTTGTACTGTATCTGTTCTTGAGAAATTTCCGCAGCACACTTGTTATTAGTTTGGCGATGCCATTTGCGATTATTGCTACATTCACAATGCTTTACTTCGCTGGGCAGACGCTAAATATGATGACACTAGGTGGATTAGCACTCGGTGTCGGAATGATGGTTGATAGTGCGATAGTTGTTTTGGAAAATATTTATCGACATAGACAACTGGGCAAAGGAAATATTGAAGCAGCTAAAGTTGGAGCCAGTGAAGTTGGCCTTGCAGTACTGGCAGCTTCTTTTACGACAATTGCAGTATTTTTACCAATCGTATTCGTCGATGGAATGGCTGCGCAGTTTTTCCAAGCATTAGGGCTGACAGTTTCTATTTCAATTTTTGCATCATTGATGGTTGCTTTAACTTTAATTCCTATGCTAGCATCAAGATTATTGAAGGTTGAATCAGAACAGAAAAGCAGAAAAATTATCGATGCCTTTGGCAATCTAATTGAATTGTTGACTATTAAGTATAAAGGATTACTTCGTTGGGCGTTATCCCGTCGTAAGACTGTTGTTTTTGCAACACTTATTCTATTAATAGCTAGTATGGTTTTAGTACCTTTCGTTGGTACGGAGTTTATCCCTGTGATGGATATGGGCGAAATGACCGTTGATATTACGATGCCTAAGGGAACTATTGTAGATGAGACTGAACGTATAACGAATATGATTGAAGAGTATGTATATGGAATTCCAGAGCTCGACACGGTGTTTACGACCATAGGTGCTAGTGGTGGCATGGATTTTAGCGGTGCTACAGTAACAGAACGGGCCAATCTATTTGTCAAATTAGTTCCTTTACATGAGCGAGTTCGCAGTACTTCAGAGGTAGTTGAAGAGCTACGGGCGCAAGTTAACGCCTTAGACATTCCAGATGCTGAGATTCGTATTAGAGAAGCAGATGCCATGGGTGATATGGGCGCACCACTGCAAATCCGTGTTCAGGGTGATGATCTAGATATATTACAAGAGATTGCCTATGTAGTTACTGAAGAAGTCAAGCTGGTAGATGGAACCCGTGAAGTCAAGCATAATATGGAAGAAGGTAGACCAGAGCTGCTAATGACCTTTGATAGGGAGCGACTAGCACGCTACGGAATTAGTAATAACCAGATTATGACAACGGTTCGTACAGCATTCCAAGGACAGGTGGCAACACGGTTGAAGCTTGCTGGTGAAGAAATTGATGTGCGGGTTATTTATCCAGAGCAGCAACGACAGACTATAACGGACTTAGAGCAGCTAAGTATCCGCTCACAGATTGGTATTGAAGTGCCATTATATGAGTTAGTAAGTATTGAAGAAGTAACGGGTCCTTCTCAAATATACCGTCAAAGCCAGGTGCGTCAGATTACAGTTGAGTCAGGTATCCATGGACGTGACCTTGGAAGTGTAATGAATGATATTAGAGATCAACTAGACCAGCTAGCGATTCCAGAAGGTTATCATATTATATATGGTGGCCAGAGCGAAGAAATGATGTCGGCATTTGCTGACCTATTGTTAGCTTTGATTTTAGCGATTATTCTCGTGTATATCATTATGGCAGCGCAGTTTGAGGCATTTACCTATCCGTTTATTATCATGTTCTCTTTACCAGCTACCTTTATTGGTGTGGTTGTTGGACTGTTTGTAACGGGTCGACCACTAAGTGTTACTGCCTTTATCGGTATCATTATGCTTGCAGGAATTGTTGTTAATAACGCAATTGTACTTGTTGACTATATCAATCGACTGCGTGCAGAGGGAATGGATAGAAATGAAGCGATTTTACAGGCGGGTCCTGTGCGTCTTCGTCCAATCCTTATGACGACCTTAACAACTGTATTGGCATTAATCCCACTTGCAATTGGCTGGGGTGAAGGTGCTGAAGCGCAAGCACCGATGGCGACGGTTGTAGTATTTGGTCTATCATTCTCGACTTTAATTACACTTGTTTTAATTCCTGTCGTATATACCTTGTTTGATGACTTAGAGCGCAAAGTGCGTGGATGGTTCATTAAAGAAGAAGGTGTTGTTAAATGATACAAGGCATGACAAAGAAGGAAGTTAGAGAGAAAAAACGCCGAGAGCAAATTCTTGAGGCTGCCCTTACGGTGTTTAGTGAAAATGGCTTTCATAATACTAAGGTTGAAGAAATTGCTCGAGTTGCAGGCATTGGTAAAGGGACAATTTATGAGTATTTCGAAAGCAAGGCGGACATTTTCAAATCGATGCTTTTGTCGATTATGCAAAAGTATGTAGAGGCTATTGAAGGGCAATTTGATACAAGTAAATCTTCTTGGGATAATATTATTGGCATGGTAGACGTGATTTTTAACATGCTTGAGTCGCAAACAAAGATACATCGATTAATTATGCTAGAGCATACCGTTTCCTTAGAAGAATTTACACCACTGATTTTAAAAGAACGGGCAAAAAAAATAGGTATTATCAACAAGGCGATAATACATGGGCAGCAAACTGGTGAATTTAACAGCGATTTAGAACCAACTATTGTAGCTGAGGTAATTATCAGTTCGATAGAATCAGTTGTAGGAACGCGTATGATTATGGAGCAAGAGATTGATTTACAGACAATGACAGAACAGCTACAAGCAGTTTATAGGAAAATACTAAATGCTAGCCCATAGGGTTAGCATTTTTTTCCTAATTCAAAGGGTTTATAATTCCAAAAAATCGGCACATTTACCTACAAAAAGAAATGCGTGTTATTACTGTATTTATGATAAAATGGAGTATATGATGTTTTATACTATCAGAATTTACTGTGTGCCCTATGGGTATAAAATTTAATGATGATAGTATAACGGCAACTAAGGCATTCACCTACGTCCAAAAGACTTGGCGTATGCCAAGTTTTGTTTATAGAAACAAGAAATTAGTTTTGATATTTTCGGAGGTTTTAGATAGATGTTCATCAGTCGTCACGCTCGCATAATAACTACATTAATTATGATTATGATGGTGGTTGCTATTCCTTTGGAGGCTAGCCATCAGTCTCTTGCTGACTACAAAAGCTTAAACACAGCTGCTAGTTTTGCGAGCTCTGATGCTTATAACTACGAGGCTGAGCCAACAGAGAAGGTTCAAGATCACTGGCATGAGGTTATTGTCAAATGGAAGTACGGTACTAACCCACCATCAATACCTGGCACAAAACTAGTAACCAAAGATGCGAGTGAGCGCTTAGCAAAGCTAGCGGTGGATGAAGGTATATCTGTACAGGATGTAATAGCCTTTGCCCAGAATTTTTCTGAATTAGAATATATTCAACCGAACTATCGCTATAAGCTACATACTGCTCCTAATGATCCTGAATATGTACAGCAATGGCATCACCAGCAGATAAACATGGAGCGAGCTTGGGATATTGCAACTGGAAATGCTGATGTAGTGATAGCAGTATTAGATACTGGCGTAGATTTAGAGCATCCTGATTTAATGCCTAATTTAGTTCCAGGCTACAATATTATAAACCCTGAACAGCCACCTATTGATGATTATGGACATGGAACCCAGGTTGCTGGTGTACTTGGCGCAGTTGGGAACAATCAGCTTGATGGTACGGGGATTTTGTGGCATACACGGATTATGCCGATTAAAGTACTTGATGGCTCAGGTGAGGGTGATGATTTTACCATAGGACAAGGGATTCGTCATGCTGTCCGTAATGGCGCAGATATAATCGTATTGTCTTTAGGTGATAGACTGTACTCTAAGCACATGGAGGAGGCAGTTAAGCTAGCTGAGCAGGAGGGTGTACTGCTAATTGCGGCAACAGGTAATAATGGCTCGACGGTTAACTATCCAGCAGCATTTCCAACGGTTTTAGCTGTCGGTGCTTCAGATGCCAATGACCGTGTTCCAAGCTATAGTAATTTTGGTCCAGAGGTTGATGTTGTTGCGCCGGGGCAGGGGATTTTTACGACAACGATGCGTGGCCAAATGACATATAATAGTGGGACTTCGATGTCAGCACCGATTGTCGCTGGCATAGCAGCTCTTATATTGAAAAAACATCCTGAGATGGAGCCATGGCAGGTAAGGCAGTTAATTCGCCAGTCTGCTGTAGATATATCTGGGCAAAATGTGTGGAATCAGCGCAGTGGTTATGGACGTGTTGATGCTTATCAAGCACTAACAGTAACTCCGACAATTGATATATGGTCGCCAAACCGAACCTGGGAACAGGCTAAGGAATTTCCACAAGGAACTAATATAAACTCTGCCTTAAACGGAGTTAATGATATTGATTGGTTTTATATTGACGTAAGACATCGTGGTAAGGTGCAGGTTCCTTTCACAACAGAATATCGTGGAATCAGCATGAACTGGTACTACTATGACAAACAAGATGATCAAACTGAAGGACAGCTTGTGCCGATTATTTATTCGCCTGATCGCACCCTTGAACCAGGACGTTATTATATCCGAATTAGGGTTAATAATTGGGAAGAGATAGTCCGCTCATTACAGCAAAAAGGCGTACGTCAAAGTCAATTTGAGACTAGGCCGTTAAGATACCGTATGGAACATCGATTTGAAATTGCGGCTGATCGTTATGAGCCTAACAATACGATTAATCAAGCAGCTTTAATAGATATTTTTCAGACGGAGCGCTTTGAACAGGGGAAACCTTTCGTGTTGATTGAGGGGACGCTCCACCAGGATGGAGATTTCGATTGGTATAAGCTTGACTTGCCACATCCAGGTGAATTGTCGATAGAGGTAGTTAATAGTTATGGACGCATGGATCCAGTCTTAACAATTTCCAAAACGCTTACTACAAACATTAGGGATTACGACGTTGTCGATGACCATGCCCATGGAGCTGGAGAGTTCTGGCGAGGTGATGTCAGCGCTGGAGAATTTTATTTCATGGTAGCAGACTACCAGCTACGAAGTCATCCTATCCCTTATCAAGTAAAGGTTACCTTTAACCCTAGTTATGAAGACCGTTGGGAGCCTAACGATACGAGACTGGATGCCCCGAACATTGTTTTAAATCAAAATATCTATGCCTTCTTAGATGGTAATCAAGATCGAGACTGGTTTACGTTCTTTGTCGAAGATAACTCAAATATAAAAATTGAGCTAACAGCCCTATTACCTGATATGGTGATGGAAGAAGTAGGCTTAACGGCACGCGTATTTGAAGCAACAAGAGAAACACCTAGCTATATAAAGACGGTCGAAAATACGCGTCATTTGGTGCTTGAAGAAACATTTTCGCAGGGAGTATATTATATTCAGTTATTAAGAAGTGGCAACGAGCCGTCAGTGAGCCGTCAGGTACCATACATGCTGCAGATAAATAATTTATCCGCAGAGTCAACGCCACCGAGACTGATTATTGAAGAGCCAGTAAGAGACCAGGTTTTTAGCACGATTCTGGTACCGGTATCTGGAATATCAGACCCTGGGGCTTTAATAACAATTAATAACAGAGAAATACGGGCTGGGTTAGATGGGAGCTTTTTCACCGAATATTTATTTGAAGGTACAGGCATACAAACATTAAGGGTAAAATCGACTAATGACACTGGTAAAAGTATAGAGCGAGCAATTCAAGTTACCTATCAGCCTTCAATTATATTTTCCGATGTAATAACGCCTGAGCTGCAACAAGCAGTATATTATTTAACCGAGCGCAATATCGTGCAGGGGTTCCCAGACGGTACCTTTCGACCGAATCGTTCCTTGACTAGGGGAGAAATAGTTACACTGATACTACGTGCATTAAATGTTAATATTGATCAAGAGGCTAGTGGGTTAGCAAGCACACCATCTATTAGGGACGTGGACAGAAATCATTGGGCTTTTAATGCGATGAAGGTTGCGATAGATCGAGAACTTATTATTGGTTTTGCTGATCAATCTTTACGTCCAGATCAAACTGTTACGCGGGCTCAGCTTGCAGTGATGCTGTACCGAGCATTTGGTGAGGAATATGAGCAGGAACTAGACAAACTGCAGACATTAGAATCAAATCCAATTATTAGATATATTGATGTTCCATCAGGACATTGGGCTTATCAGGATATAAAAAAAAGTGCAACATTAGGCTACTTAATAGGTTTTCCAGGTCAAATTTTTTTGCCTGATCAAGCTGCAACAAGGCAACAGGTAGCTTTTGCATTATTTCGGTTTATTTCAGACTATAACCAATAATTGAAAACAACAAGTCAAAATTAACATTTAGCAGAAACTATAACAACTAGATAGGGAAATGGGGAGGAAAAAGAATGATAAAGCGTTATATCGCATTAGTAGTAGTACTTGTAGTAGCAACAGGATTGTTAGTAGGACATGCTTTCGGAGTGCAATTTACTTCAACGGTGCCAGGGTCTGCAGATGACCCGTTAGTTACAAAAGGGTATGTTGACGAACAGATGGCAAAATTCGCGACAAATTTTGAACAATTGGAGCAGGAATACCGACAGAAGCTAAATGATGTACTAGTTGGTGGAGTTGGTGAAGTGGGCGGCAATGAGCTTATCGTAGTAGAGTTATTTCCTGGTGATGTATTAAAGGCAAAGGCTGGAACTGAGCTAATTGTACGTACGGGCAGAACGCATATAGTTGCAGGAGAAAATGGTATACCAGATGTAACTGCTGGTAAGGACCTGGCAGCTAATACGCTTGTTCCTCTGAATCATCAACTAATAGTACCTAGGGACGATGGTAGAGGTATTAAATCTGACCCAAGTTCTGCATCGCCTGTGTTCGTAATGGTTCGTGGTGGTTATGATATTACCCGAGCGCAATAGCAGACGGTTAGATAGTTGGACAGTTGGTTAGTTGGAAAGTGGAAAGTTGAAAGTTTACGGAAATTCGACAATATAGGATATTTATTGACAATAAGGGATAAATACATTAATATAAGCGCGTATATGAGAAAACTTCAACTTTCGTTTAGATACGAATAATAGTGGAGGAATAAGTTTAGAGGGGGCTGTATAATGGCTGAAAAGCGCAGATTTTTATTTACATCAGAATCAGTAACAGAAGGTCATCCAGATAAAATGTGTGACCAGATTTCTGATGCTGTACTAGATGCAATTTTTGCTGAGGATCCAAATGCTCGTGTTGCTTGTGAAACTTCAACAACTACGGGACTTATTTTAGTAGCAGGTGAAATAACCACATCATGCTATGTAGACATACCAAAAATTGTTCGAAGTACTATTAAAGAAATTGGTTATAATAGCGATTTCTACTTTGATGGTGACACCTGTGCTGTATTGACAGCAATCGATGAGCAATCTCCAGATATCGCTATGGGTGTTGACAAAGCATTAGAAGCAAAGGAAGGCCTAATGTCTGATGCAGAAATCGAGGCGATTGGTGCTGGTGACCAAGGCTTAGTATTTGGTTTTGCTTGTGATGAAACAGAGGTACTTATGCCGCTACCTATATATTTAGCGCACAATTTATCTCGTCGTCTGTCAGAAGCTCGCAAAAGTGGTCAACTAACTTACTTAGGGCCAGACGGTAAGACACAGGTAACTGTTGAATATGATGGGGACAAGCCAGTTCGCATAGATGCTATCGTTGTTTCTACACAGCATAGGGAAGAGGTTACCCTTGAGCAAATTAAGAAAGATATCCGTGAACACGTTATTGACCCAATAATTCCAGCGGATTTAATAGATGATAACACTAAGTTCTTTATTAACCCAACTGGTCGCTTCGTAATTGGTGGGCCAGTAGGAGATGCAGGATTAACAGGCCGTAAGATCATTGTTGATACATATGGAGGCTATGCTCGTCACGGTGGTGGAGCATTCTCTGGTAAGGATCCAACGAAGGTTGACCGTTCCGCGGCATATGCGGCACGTTATGTAGCTAAGAATATTGTAGCAGCAGGTATTGCCACTAAGTGTGAAGTGCAAATCGCTTATGCAATAGGTGTTGCGCAGCCGATGTCAGTAATGGTTGATACATTTGGCACGGGTAAAGTTGCGGATGAGCAACTAACTGATTTAGTGTACAAGCATTTTGACCTACGACCTGCAGGTATCATCAAAATGTTAGATTTACGCCGTCCGATATATAGAAATACAGCAGCCTATGGTCACTTCGGCCGCAACGATTTAAATCTTCCATGGGAAAAGACAGACAAGGCTGAGATATTAAAAAAGGAAGCGGGAATCTAAGCTTCTTTCTATGAAAAACACAAAACCACTCTGAAGTGCAAACTTTGGAGTGGTTTTTTTACTGCGTTTGTAGGGGAGTGCTTGAAACGGGATTAGCTCACTATCAAGGCTTCCGGCTTTGAAATTGCTAAGTTCGATTCCCTATAGCTTCTAACTCGCAAACTACGCTCAGACACAGAAGCTATTGACGGGATTCTTCACTAAGCAATTTTAGCAAATCCTCCAGCAAAGATTGTTCCGCCAATCCCATCCCAAGCACTCACATAAACTGTTAAGCTTTTTAATCAGTGAAGTGTAAGTTGGGTTGAAGTTTAGGGATGCAGTCATTGTACTAAAGATGCTTTAGTAGCTGTTACTGCTGAATAGAGGGTGCGGTGTCGATGAGCGAACTTTGGCGGAAGCTTTTACGGGTGCTTGGCGAAGGGTTGGCATAGAGTTTCCGCGTGTTTGACCAGAGGGAGTTGTGGAACTCGCCAAGCCGAGCTTAGCACTCGTTAAGCTGTAGCTGTAGTGAGTGAATTGATATCGCGCCCTCTATTTTGAATCTTCTCACAAAAACGCAACGCCCTACTCCTCGAGCAACCCCAGCGCCAAATCCGCACTTTTAAGAGCTACGGACTTAACTTCTTCAATTTTTTCTTTTATATATCGCTGCGCTGACTCTAGATTTTCAATCTTATGTTCGATATCCTGCATTAACATATCATAGTCTAAGTTTTCCACGTGTTGTGGAGTTGGATAATCTAAACTCTCTACAAATCGGTCTATTTTTGGGTCATAGGAGATTGCGGTAAAAGGAACTCCAAGAATCCCTGCTAAAATTACTGCGTGTAGGCGCATGCCAATCATAAAGTCAACGTTACCAATCATACTAATAACTTCACGATAATTCATATGTTTTTTGTCAATTAAAATAGCTTGATTACGGTACTGCATTTTCCCGATTAACTCCTGGGATGGAGCGATATCCATTGGGTGGTGCATAGGTATAAATACGACCTTCCAGCCTTGTTCAATCAATGTATCTGCTGTCTTTGCAACCGATTGCAAATAGGCCCGTTCTTTTCGCCAAATTCGAATAGAAATTGCAGCAATTTTATCTTTTTTAGGTATTAAACCGTATTTTTTGAAAATGTTTTCACCAATTGTGAGGTCTATCTGTTTTGGATCCATGGCTAGCGCAGGGTCTGCTGTAAGATACATAGGTGGCGTGTGAATCCCCATGTTTTGTAGCTCAAGTAAAGATTTATAGTCCCTAACAGTTATTATGTCGACCTTGTTAGCTATGTATTTCATTAAATACTTACTTATTGAATGATTAATTGGCCCTATACCCTGTGCGTAGAAGGCTATAGGTTTGCCGAATCGTTTTGCGAGCCAGGCAATCCCCAAGTAATATATAACACTCCGCGGACTTGTGACGTCTTGTAGTAAGCTGCCACCGCCCATAATAAGTAAATCACAGGCTCGTAGTTGCTTGCGGATTTCTTTGAGTGACCATCGATTATAAGCCTCAATTTTAAACAACTCAGATGTAATCTTTGGCTGGTTCGATAGCACAGCTAACTCAAGGTTGCCTGTATTAGAGCTACGTTTATATTCCTGCTGTAGGGCGGTTATAATACCCTCTAAGACGGTGTCGTCACCAGTGTTATTAAACCCATAATATCCTGAAATTAATATGCGTGGCATGATTTGCCTCCAAATTTAAAATAAATGTTAATGAAAATATTAGTAAAAAGCGTAACTTTTTTAGCTTAAATTACGTATTCAGTATATCAATTGTTTAACAATATGGAAAGTATGATTGCAAGCTATGAAGGAATGAGATAAAATATGACTGTTGAATGCAACTTAGAGGTACGTTAAAGGAGAAACTAAAATGACAAGAACTAATGGGAAACGAAAAAAAATAAATAAAGTAACACTGATAGTTTTAAGTGTGGTAATAACCCTAGGGTTAGTAATTGGTGGAACAGCTATGTGGGGAGTTAATAAGTTTAGAGATTTAGCAGGAGGTATGTACGAACCACTACCAAATGGTCAAGATTCACAATCAGGCAAACAAAATAAAGCAAAAGCCAATGAATTAGAAGGATTTCATATATTGATACTTGGTGTTGATTCTCGTGATGGAGGAGCCGCTAGGTCTGATACAGTTATGATAGCAACTGTAAACCCTCATTTGGAGGAAATTATGTTGACGTCACTTCCTCGTGATACCTATGTAGCAGTGCAAGGTAGAGGTAATACAAAGCTTAATCATGCTATGGCATACGGAGGTGTGCCCCTAGCAAAGGAAACAGTAGAACGTTTTCTAGGTATAAAAGTTGATCATTATTTGACAATAGATTTCAATGGCTTCCAGGATGCCATTGATGTCCTTGGTGGAGTATATATCGATGTGGAAAGACCGATGCGCTATTACGACCCAACAGATGGTACGAATATAAATATCAGAGCAGGTTATCAACTGCTAGATGGCAAGAATGCCTTAGACTACGTGCGTTATCGCAGTGATGCGGAAGCGGATTTTGGACGAATTCGCAGGCAGCAGGACTTTATTCGTGCAGTAGCAGAGCGCGCAACAACTTTTACCCAAGTTACAAGGGTTATTCCGTTTGTAGAATCAGCTAGTAAAGGTGTCCGTACAGATATTCATCCTTCAAATATCGAGGCGCTTGTAAGAAAGTTTTTTGGAGTCCGTGGTACTTCTATTCACTCTATGGAGATTGAGAGCAGAAGTTATATAGGAACTGATGGACTATGGTACGTGGAAATCAAGCAAGCAGAACGAAACCGTATTGGCAGAGCCCTAGATGAATTTAAAAATAAAAAGCCAGACAAAGCTTTGATGGAACAAAACAACAGTCAGAAAAATGATCAAGAAAGTGCAGCCAGTGCATAAAGGAGCGGCTTTTATATGAAAGAATTAATCCCAAAGGTACGCATTCTCGATATTCCCTTCTCAGTCATGGGTATGGATGAGACAGTACGATACTGTGATGAATTAATTCAATCGAAGACACCGCACCATATAATAACAGCAAACCCGGAAATCGTCATACTAGCTCAAGAAAATAAAGAGCTTAAGGATATAATAGAGGCAGCCCAGCTTGTTACCTGTGACGGAACAGGTGTAGTATGGGCTACACAATATACAGACTTTCCTGCAAAGGAGCGGGTGACAGGATTTGATTTAACATTACAATTATTCGCACTATGCTCTGAAAAGAACTATTCAGTATATTTTGTAGGAGCTAAACCAGAAGTTATGGAAGCAGCTATTAACGAAATTAAGAAGCAGTGGCCAAAGCTAGATATAGTAGGGCATCATCATGGATATTTTCGCGTTGGCGATGAACAGAAAACTATTGAGGATATTCAAACTAAAAAACCAGAAGTGTTATTTGTCGCATTAGGCGCACCAAGGCAGGAATTCTGGATTTCAGAGCATCTCAAAAAATTAGAGGTTCCACTAACAATTGGAGTTGGTGGTTCCTTTGATGTGTTATCGGGGACCATGAAGCGGGCTCCAGAAATTTGGCAACGCCTTCACGTCGAATGGTTATATCGACTAATTAAGCAGCCAAGTAGGTGGAGGAGGATGCTTGCCCTACCAAAATTTGCGTATTATGTGCTAAAAAGCAAAAAAATAAGTGCTAATACTACAAAATAATGATATGATGGTAGATGGTGAACATAGTCCGATATAGGGAAAGGAAGGTTGCATGGGGAACATATTGATTTATGGGGTATTTTTTGTAATCGCGTTTGGTATTTCGTTTCTAATAACACCACAAATTAAAAAGCTTGCGATTGCAATAGGGGCTGTAGATCAACCAGAGCAACGCAAGGTGCATTCGAAGGTTATGCCTCGAATGGGTGGTTTGGCTATTTGTTTAGCTTTTTTCATACCATTAATAATGGTGTTAAAGTTTAATATATTACATATTAGTAGTCCGATTTTCACTGAGCAACAGATAATTGGTTTTCTAATAGGTGGGGCAATTATTATTCTTGTCGGATTAATCGACGATAAGTATCAAATATCCGCAAAGTATAAATTCCTTGGTCAACTGATTGCGGCTTCAATTGTAATATATTCTGGAATCCAAGTTCAATTTATTACGTTGCCTGATCAGGGTGTATTCGAGTTTGGTTGGCTAAGTATACCAATTACATTATTATGGATTATAGGTATCACAAACGCGCTGAACCTTATTGATGGATTAGATGGACTAGCTGCTGGAGTCGCATCTATTGCTTTAGCAACTATTAGTATTATTGGCTTTGCTATGGGGAATGTAATTGTTGCTTTTATGGCACTTCTATTGTTAGCTAGTACGCTAGGATTCTTAGTGCATAATTTCTATCCAGCTAAAATTTTTATGGGTGACACAGGCGCTCTTTTCTTAGGCTATAACTTAGCTATATTCTCGATTCTAGGATTTAAGCACGTTACATTGATTTCTTTTATAATTCCAATTTTAATCCTAGGAGTACCAATAGCAGACACGCTATTTGCAATTGTTCGACGCTTCCTGTCTAAGCAAGCCATAAGCGAACCAGATAAGCATCATTTGCATCATTGCTTATTAAAAATGGGATGCTCCCATAGACAAACGGTCTTAATTATTTATACGATTAGCATGTTTTTCAGTGCTACTGCGATTATATTTACACAAGCAGAAGCATGGATGGCACTAACAATACTAGGCCTCTTATTCATAGTATTCGCCATCGGTGCAGATGTGATAAATATTTTGAATCGCCGCGAACGTTTTATAGTGAGGTTTATAGAAGACTCTATAGGGAAGCAAATCCCAGAGAAACAAAATTATAAGGCTAATAGATAGATTGTGAATATCACCTTACAGAATAATTCTGTAAGGTATTTTTGTATTATGCAATAGTTTTAGGTGCTTTGTGCTTTTTAGACTGTTTATTCATCTGCAATAGATGGCTGGGTGTCGATGAGCGAACTTTGGCGTAAGCTTTTAGGCATGCTTAGCCAATCCAAGCCTTAGCAAACCTTAAAGCTGTAGACGTAGTGAGCGAATTGATGCCCAGACATCTATTCTGACTAACCAATCAATTCACCAATCAATCTCACCTATGCTCCACTAACCTAATCATTCCCATGAATAACTGGTTTGCTGGTATGTAGCGGTGGAGGTACTAACCAACCCTTCTCTTTCTTCATACGTAATAATCGAGAACCATATTGCAGCTTTAATGCGTGGTATTGTGTAAACATTGCAGCAATATCCTCACGAATCGATTGACCGATTATTGTACTGCATAATACTAGTCCAGCAGTGATGTCTGCAGCCAATCCCCCTGCAATTTCAGGGTCGGTAAATCGAGCCCCTGTAGGAATTTGTGCATTCGAGGCAAAAGGACGCTCAGGTGCAGCTAAAGGCAACCCGATTCCATTGACCTTGAGAATTCTTTCTAATTGATCAATCTCTGGACGAATACAGTTTTGAATTTTGTCGCTAATGAAATTGCGTAATTGCTCATCATCCGCATGATTTAAAAATGTTTGGTAAGCTACTAATGCACTGTTAGCTGCATGTAGATAACCCCAAATTGCAAAAATTTCACCGTAATGTAACGGCTCCTCTTTAGAATTTCCAGCCAAAATACCCATGAAAAAACCTCCTAATAATTATATAAGTGTTCTTTGGATTAGACGTCTCAAGACACTATCTATGATTATTTGGAGGTTTAATAAATTTTATACGTGTAGCATTTACATTGCTTTATCTCATTGGAGTTTATAAGCATGGCTAGAATGAACGGCGAAAAAACAAGTCATCGATTGAGTTCATTAAGTCTGTTGCAGAGATTTCTGGTGCACCTGCATTAACTCTAGGAATCTGTAGCGCAGATGTTTCATAAGTGACTAGTCCAGGCTGATTTGTAAACAAGTATTGTAAACCTGCCCTTTTGGACTGCTCAATTACATAGTCGTTATATGCTCCATAAGGATAAGACAAGCCAGATACAACATGTGGGCGGAGTCTGTTTTCTAGGTAGCTTCGGGAGAGTATCATATCCTGATAGATTCTAGTTTCAAACTCTTCCTGTGTTTCTACTCTGCCAAGGTCCCTGCGGTAAACTCTCCCAGTCATTGACGGAATTGGATCACCATTACCTGGCTCATAAGAATGCAATGAGTAGGTATGGGACTGCACCTCGAATAATGGATGACGTTGAATAATTCTTAGCTCCTCCCAGGTCACATGAGGATAGTTAATCCAATCAGGTGCTGTGTGACTTTCCTTAAATGACGAGCGTACGATTACAAAAAAAGTAGACGGTATGCCCTCATCCCGTAGCCTTGGGAAAACATATTGATAAAAACTCTGATATCCATCGTCAAAGGTTATATGATATCCAGCGTTTGGTAGTTTATTAATAAAATCGATACTTTCACGCATCCATTCATCTTCAGCTGGAGTAAATCTTCTATCTAACGATTGTAGTCTTCGGGTCTCTTCTGCTATACGTAGAAACCGCGTTAATTCCCGATATGAAACAGGCTCGTATTCACTAGCTTGTAATATGCTTATGTGCTCGTCAAAGCGTTCCGGTGTAACAGTAATTGGATTATTCTCTAATTCTGGGTCAATATGATGATAGGTCAAAACTACAAAAGCAGGCTTAGCCAGAGCAGCTGTTAATAGTGTTAGCAGGCTATCATCTGCGGTAGCACTGTCTAGGTCAGTTTCTGTACCTGTGCCATTGACATCGCTTGTATCGCTATCAATTCCATCACTTATTGCATCATCATCAAATCTTACTTCGTCAGCAGCTTCTTCTACGGGCATGTCCCCTATAGTTTCAGTAGCATCTGCCTGGAATGCAGACCAGATAATATAACCAGCAAAGCTTACAAAAACGAGGGATACTATGGTTACTATAGTTAAAATAAGTTGAAATAGCTTTGACATGATTACCCCTCCTAGGTAGGTATAGAATCATTTTACACTATTTCGAGTTTTTTCACATCTATCTATTGTTTTATACAACTGAATATATAAATAAATGCATAAACAAATTATAGATATTACTAGAAAAAGCTTACCTGTTATAGTAATATCAGGCTCTTGTATTTGTATTCGATTATATGTATAATTAATAACCATTAATCATCAATTTAAAGCAGTAAAGTAGCTTAATCCGAATTAGATTAGTCGTGATTGATGATGGTATATAAGGAGGAATATAAGATGACAAGAGAACATGATAGCTGTGGTATTTTTGCTACAGTTGAGAAGGATGGTCAACCTAAACGTCATAATGTCGAGCGCACTATTGATTCATTAATTAAAATGGAACATCGCGCAGGCTTTATCGATGGCGAAGGGGATGGTTGCGGTGTTCTTACAGATATTCCTCGTAAAATATGGGCGGAGTATCTAGAGAAGGACGGGCGCGATCCAAAGATAGCTGAAGATAAGTCATTTTTTGTGGCACATATCTTAATCCCGAAATCACTAGGGGAGCATTGCGAATGGGTTAAAGACCAGGTTCGCAGTTTTTTGTATGAAGCAGGCATTCGGATTTATGTTGATATCATTGGTAACGTTGTCCATGATGCACTTGGACCAATGGCAAAGGCGGAAGAGCCTGTTTTTTGGCAGCTAGGTTGTCAAATTCGCAAACGGGAATCGGCGAGTAGAGATGTTGCTTCGAATTTAACTGCATTTGAAATGGACAAACTATTATTCGATATTCTAGTGAAGATTGAAAACCTAACGCCTGTGCACGTAGCTTCCATGAGCAGATATTCTGTAATTTACAAGGTTATGGGTGCAGCGAGTGTGTTGCCAGAATACTATCCAGATTTAAAGAACCCTAATTTCGGAAGTGTAGTTACGATTGGACATAATCGTTACTCTACTAACACATTATCCACGTTTGAACGAGTACAACCATTTTCTTTATTAGGGCATAACGGTGAATTAAATACTATTAGTCGCTTACGTGAAGAAGGGAAGATGCTCGGTATCCCGATGATTAAGGACGCCAGTGATTCCCAGGATTTAAACAGAACTATTGAAGCGTTAATTTGCAAATATGACTTTTCACTGTTTGAAGCGATGGAGCTTGTATTCCCACCAATAGCTTATGAGATTAAAAGATTCGATGAAAAACTACAGGATTTATACGCTTACTACCGTCAATTACTTGGGCCGTATGCCCAGGGGCCGGCAGGGATTGTGTCTAGACACCGTAACCAGTGTGTGTTTGCTGTTGACGCACTAGGATTACGTCCGTTATGGTTTATTGATGCTGAGGATGCTTATTTCTTTAGCTCTGAGCAGGGTGTAATTCCTCTAGAAACGATGGTAAGTGATCCAGCACCACTCGCACCAGGGGAGAAAGTAGCTATTGAGCTACAGTATACAGCAGATAATAGAGAGACAAATGGCACGACACTTTATAGATACAGCGATTACCAGCAGCAGGTATATCAGCTTGCTCGTGAAAAATGCAACTTCGATGGATACTCCAAATACGTTCATTTCACATCTGAGCGCTCCTATTGTGATTCAGATGACGATATAGTTGAACAATTAACTAAAAGAAATATCAAATTCAGTGATGACACTGATGGACAAAGATTAATGCAAGCATTTGCTTGGGATACTGATGACATACAATTGGCAAGTCAGATGCAATTAACGGGAACGGAAGCAGTACGTTCAATGGGCTTTGATGGTCCGTTGGCATGTTTATCAAAGGATAAGCAAAACCTAGCAGATTACATGAAAGAAAGCGTTGCCGTCGTAACAAACCCAGCGATTGACCGTGAACGTGAGATGGAGCATTTCTCTACCCGTGTTATTCTTGGATATCGACCAACGATGAACAGTCAGGAATCTGCTGATTTCAAGCGGGTGGAAATTCGCAGTCCAATCCTATTAGGTGGAGAGCGTAACGGCTTACCGGTAGAACGTGGTCAATATCGTCACATTGCCGAAAAGCTTCATACCTATATGATTGAAGATCTCATCCTTGAATTTCCTGAGAACAAGGTACATGTATTCCAAACCACATATGCTGGCGAAGAAACAATGCTAGACGGTGTACGTCGTATTCGCCGCGATGTAATCGAAGCCGTGGAAAATGGCGCAGAGCTGATTATCTTTGATGATACACAGGCCTTTAAACAAGGACAAAAATGGATTGACCCATTAGTAATATTATCTGCAGTAGATATTCAATTGAAACGCCACTTTGACAACGCTGGTGTTAATCTGCGTCGTAAGTGCAGCTTGATTCTGCGTTCTGGTGGGATTCGCAATCTACATGACTTTATGATGGCGATGGGACTTGGTGCTGATGCTATTAATCCGTATCTGTTATTAGAGTTTGTCGGCTCCGAGGAACCGCGTAAATCCATTCGTAACCTCTATACGGGCTTACAAAAAGGAATCGAAAAGGTATTATCGACACTAGGAATTCACGAGCTACGTGGCTATGCGCGCCTATTCTCAAGTGTGGGCTTAAAGCCAGAGGTTATTAAATATTTAGGTGTTCGCAACTTCTCTGCTTCAGAAAAGGCAGGACTTGGTTTTAAGGAAATGGATAAGGATATGGAAGAGCGACTGGCGACCTTTGCCAGCGAAGACAAACCGCAGCTTGCTAAGGTGTTCCATTACTATCCAAAAATTTGGAAGGTGGCTGCTAAGGCGGCAAGGGGAGAAGGCTCCTACGGTGAGTTTTTAGAAAAGCTTGAAAACCTTGAAAAAGAAAACCCGATCAGTTTACGTCACACATGGGATTTGAAGCTTACAGACACAAGCGAAGAAGTAACGACTGAGAATGTCAACATTAGTGCAGGTAAGCATCGCCTACCATTTGTAATCAGCTCAATGTCATTTGGTTCACAGAATGAAGTAGCGTTCCGTGCCTATGCAGAAGCGGCTGACCGTTTGGATATGATTTCATTAAACGGTGAGGGTGGCGAGATTCCTGACATGCTAGGAAAGTACAGGAAAACCCGTGGTAAGCAGATTGCTTCAGGGCGCTTTGGTGTTAATATTAACTTAATGAATTCATCAGACTTAATAGAAATTAAAATTGGCCAAGGGGCAAAACCAGGTGAAGGTGGTCACTTGCCAGGGTCCAAGGTATCTGAAAAAGTAGCTGAAGCCCGTAATGCGACCCCAGGTGTAGACTTAATTTCACCGTCTAACCATCACGATATCTATTCTATAGAAGATTTAGCGCAAATTATAGAAGAGGTTAAAGTTGCAAACAGTGAAGCAAAGGTAATAGTTAAGGTTCCAGTAGTACCGAATATCGGAACAATTGCAGTTGGTATTGCTAAAGCAGGGGCAGATATTATTAAAATCAGTGGCTATGACGGTGGTACTGGAGCTGCTAGGGCCCATGCACTTCGTCATGTAGGTTTGCCAACGGAAATTGGAGTCAAATACGCCCACGACGCTCTACTTGATGCTGGCTTACGTCAACGTGTTGAAATCTGGGCTGACGGCGGACTGAAAAGCGGACTTGATGCTGTGAAAATGATGCTTCTAGGGGCTAATCGTTCAGGCTTTGGCACGATGGCGATGGTTGCAGTTGGTTGTACTAGCTGCCGAGGCTGTCATAAAGGCACATGCCACGTCGGAATTACGACCCAGGTTGAAACCGTCGAGGAAGCACAACGCAAGGGACTGAAGGTCTTCAATCCGCGTAATCTTCAGGAGGCTGTAGCAAGTTTATGTACATTATTTGAGTACCTGGGCATGGAGCTTAGGGAGCTAACGGCTCGCCTAGGATTTACGAATGTACAAGATTTGGTCGGGCGTAGCGATTTATTAGAGCAAGTACGTGAACTAGACAGAGTGGACTGCTCTGATTTATTAAAGCCCTACACAATTGATGCAGAACGTGCTGCTCTGCTTAAGTCAGTTAGCGTAAATTGGTATAAAAGTACGACCCTTTTAAATGAGCTAACGAAGAAAATAGCCCATGATGTAACTAAGCTAGCACTTAATGGCGAGACTAATGTTGTCAAAAATTACGGATTTGTACCAAGTGAGGAACGCTGCGTTGGAACTAGGTTGGCTGGCTCAATTGCCCGTGGTAATTTTGATAACCGTTTTAAAAATTTAGAGAGCACTGAACTTAGGTTTGCTAACGGCTCAATTCTTGGTAACGGTGTTGCCGCCTTTAACCAAAACAAGGTAGGTATATATACGGAAGGTGGAGCCCAGGATGGTGTGGGCAAAATGGCCCTTGGTGGCAAGGTTATCATCCTAAAGGGTAAGAATAAATTCGGTCAGCGTGTAAATGGCTCTGTTGGAAAAGGCTTTGCTTATGGAGCCCAGGCAGGACTGTTTATCGTACAAGGAGATGCTGATTCACGTGCGGGAATTCGTCTGTCTGGTGCAGATGTTATCATTGGCGGCGAGCTAAAGCAGCCTATTAATGATGAGTTAGGTGCTGTAGGAACTCGTGCGAACATTAAAGGTTTTGCCTTTGAATACATGACGAACGGTCGTGCAATCGTATTGGGTGATCCAGGTCCTTGGATGTGCTCAGGTATGACTGGTGGTGTCGTATACGTCAAGCTTAGTCCAGAACTGGGGTTAGATGAGGCAGCCATTCAAGCTCGTATTGCCCGTGGTGCTAAAGTAGCACTAGCTAAGCTAGATGAAAAAGGTGTTCGGGACGTCGAACAGCTATTAACGAAATATAAAGAAGTACTACTGGAAAGTGGACAAAAGGAAGAGGCACTTAATATAGAGGACATACTAGAAGAGTGCGAAGGACAATTTATTCAAATATTCCCTAAATCCCAGCAAGCAGACCAAACACTTGCAACTGAGTAACTGTAAGCTAGGACAAGGTTAAGTTAGGAGAGGCTATTTGCTGGCGATTTTTAACACGCGCTTTGCAAAAGCCTCTCTTTTTTTATTTACTAATAAAGTAAAAACAAATATCGTTGAAACAGTGTGCATAGCGCACAATAGGCAATCTACTTGTAACAATTTTGTAACAAAATTGCTTAAATCCCTTGAAAATCATTAACTAGTATGTTAACTTATATAACTGTAAGTAGAATATACATATATAAATGGGGGTGTATAAGAATGAAACTAAGCAAACTATTAGTACTTTCACTTTCTCTAATGCTAGTTCTATTTCTAGCTGTAGGCTGTGGTTCTAACGATGCAGAGGAGACTACTGTTGACCCAGTTGAGGAACCAGCGGTTGAGGAACCAGCTGTAGAAGAACCAGCAGTTGAAGAACCAGCAACTGAGGAGCCAGCAACTGAGGAGCCAGCAACTGAGGAGCCAGCAACTGAGGAACCAGCGGTTGAGGAACCAGCGGTTGAGGAACCAGCGGTTGAGGAACCAGCAGTTGAGGAACCAGCTGTAGAAGAACCAGCAGCTGAAGAGCCAGCATCTGGAGGTCTTGCTGCTCTAGTACTACCAGCAGGCCATGATAACCCAGCGTTTGCGACTTGTGCAATGTGTCACTCAGGAGATGCATATGCAGAATCAGTACCACACGCACTAGATGGTGCTTATGCTGATTGTGCTTCATGTCATACCGTTGAATTCAAATAAGTTCAAATAAGATATTTTAGAATTAAGAGATTCTAAAAGAAATATAGTAGGCTCGTAGACAAGCTGTTTCCTAATAAACAGTGCTGTGCTACGGGCTTTTTTATTCATAGCTAATACTTGATAGCTGTGAAGCATGTCACAGCCGTAGGTGTATTTTTCCTGTCACAATTTCGTAACAATCTATTGAAAAAAAAGTGAATTCATGATAAATTCCTGTCTTTGACACTTGATGAATACAAAAAGCCTGTAGAACCTTGATACTAAAGGGTCTGCAGGCTTTAATGTTTGCCGAAAAAGTGAGTAATGTTTTTATTTTTTTGTATCTTTAAAAATTTTTTTCATCTTACTTGTAGTAATAATCTGATAGTCAGTGCGAAAGCTAAATGCTTCATGTAAAGCATCAGTAAAATCAGTTCTGGTATATAAGGGTTCATAACCTTCACCCTTAATCACCTTGAAA
>NZ_MIJE01000008.1 GCF_001730225.1 Desulfuribacillus alkaliarsenatis
TGAAGGATACCATAGACAACTACGAAAAGTGACCAAGAATAAAACCACATATCCTACTGACGAATCGTTAGTAAAAATACTGTACCTGGCAACAATGGAAGCTAGTAAGAAATGGACAATGCCTATTCGTACATGGAAAGAATGCATATCTCAGTTTGCGATTTACTTTGAGGAACGAATAGCATTAGAGCTAATGAAATGATGGGGCTTCGCCCCAGAGTTTATCGCTTTTGTTCTCCCAGAAGACAAAAAAAGAGGGGATCCTAAGTCCCCTCGCCTTCTGGCAGAATCCCTTGTTAGCGCTCAGGTTGCTCTCCAGCAGTGCCTTATCCTCTAACAGGGCAAGAGCCATGTATAGTATGCCCACTTAATGGAAAACTAAAAACCATAATCTAGTAGAACTTAGTAATGAATTTTTCTAATATAAAATCCATTTACACAAAATTATTTACACTTCCTTTTCTTTTTTCAAGTTATACTTCACCTCAAATTTGTCATTTTCGATTTATGATTTGGTAGATTTCAGTATTCTTTAGCTATTGCATATAACGGTTTGCATCTACGACGTGACCCAGCCTTACATAGCTCTTATGTAGGCTGGGTCATGTGTTGTCTGTATTAACTTCTTTGCATTTCCTCGGACAACTAAGCGTAGATGTGTTGTTATACAACGTAGTTTGCTATACATACTATTTAATCGAATATGTTTTATAATCTATTATTGATTTTTGTGATATAAAGTAATCCGATCCTAATATTGCATCAAATCCATAAGTCTCTCTAGTAATTCCTAGTTGCAATCTAAATTCTTCTAATATTTTTGAGTCTATTTTTAATCTTGATACTGGTTGTTCATAACACAACTCACTCTCTCCGCCTACTCCATACATTCTTTTAGCTTTACCTTTAATTGGGTCAATCTCAATTCCTACGTCACCAGCTAAATCAGCATCAATAATCGTATTTGACGAACCTGTATCAATCAAAACATTATCTAATTCTATTTTTTTATCCCGGTATTCTATTCGTAGCGATACGATTGGCAAGCCATTTTCTAATCGTATTTTCAATTGTATCGCCCACTTCGTATGCCCACAAATTTTTCTTCAGTTACTTCTACATCTTCGTTGCAAGTGTGAAATATATACAATTCCCTTGTTCTGTCCTCTAAATGTATCTTTTTATATTCTTTCCATGCATCTGCTGATTTGGTGAAATCTGAAATTACTGCCATCTCTTTAATCTTTCTTCTGTTTTCTGATGACTCTGCATTTAACGCCTCAATTAAAACCCACTTTTCTGGAAACTGGTTTCTAACGTCTTGCCATTTCATATATATCACCCCAAATCCTTCTTTTGATTACATTCTATAATATTTTTTTGTATTTTTCTATTCTTTGCGCGAAATTGCTTCCTATGTTGTATAACTAATATACTACCGAACCATAGTGTCGGGAATCCCGCTAGTATGGGCGGATTCACGACATTAGGTGGGTAATCTCATACTCTAGACAACTTATTATGAGCACTTCGACGCATTACCATGTTATTCCTGCTATTCCAGCAAATTTTGTCAAAATTCAACAGTTAGTACAAAAATAGAAAGCTGTTTTAAACAAAAAAATCCCCCTAGCTATGTAGGAGGACAAAGTAATACGCTATGCTCAGTAGCATAGCGCTCAATGGTAAGCTTATGATCGAAATGATGAAATAATCCAAAAAATCAGTGATAATACAATGCTTAGGATTATGGATGTGACGATTGGGAAGTAAAAGCGAAAATTCTCCCTTTCGACCACTACGTCCCCTGGTAGTCTCCCTAATGATAGAAACCTTCCACCCACCTGCCACAACAAGCCAGCGATAACAAGTACAATTCCTATATAGATGAGAACACGTCCAAAATCGTTGATAGTATTACCTCCTAACTGCATTTCCTAATCCTATAGTATATCCTGTAGTTTATATTATACTCATTATTCAGGCATAGGAATTCCAAAATGTTCATAGGCTTGAGGAGTTACAACCCTTCCTCTAGGAGTTCGTTGTAAAAATCCTATTTGCAAAAGATAAGGTTCATACACATCTTCTATTGTATCTGACTCTTCGCCGATGGTAGCTGCTATAGTATCGAGCCCAACAGGACCGCCAGCGAATTTTGTAATTATTGTCTTTAGTAAACGGTGGTCAACATGGTCGAGTCCAATAGCGTCGACCTGAATCATCTGTAACGCTAGCTGAGCTATTTCCAGGGTAATAATTCCTTCACCACGCACCTGTGCCACATCACGAACACGCTTCAGCATACGGTTTGCTATCCTTGGGGTGCCTCGAGAACGCCTAGCAATTTCCATGGCGCCGTTCTGATCAATTGGTACATTTAGAATCTCTGCCGCTCGAATGACTATCTGATAAAGCTCATCGTCTGTGTAGTATTCCAAACGCGTTACGACTCCAAATCTGTCCCTTAACGGCGAAGAAAGCTTGCCCGCTCTCGTTGTTGCTCCAATTAGGGTGAATGGTGCTAGCTCAAGTCTCACAGACCTAGCACTTGGACCTTTACCGATAATAATATCGAGGGCAAAATCCTCCATGGCAGGGTATAAAACTTCCTCTACACTTCGCTGGAGCTGGTGAATTTCATCGATAAACAACACATCGTTTTCCTGTAAATTGGTTAAGATTGCTGCTAAGTCTCCAGGCCGCTCAATTGCTGGCCCCGAGGTTGTACGTATATTAACACCAAGCTCATTAGCTATGATATTAGACAGGGTTGTCTTCCCGAGACCTGGTGGTCCATATAGTAGTACGTGATCAAGGGCTTCCTTGCGCATTTTGGCCGCTTCGATAAAAACCTTTAGGTTTTCTTTGGCTCGCGTTTGTCCTATATATTCTGCTAGGTATCTAGGTCGCAGGCTATATTCTACTTCATTATCTTCTTCCGTTAGTCTAGCAGAAATGACTCGTTCTTCCATGCTCTTTCCTCCTCAACAGCGTCAAATCACTTAATCCTGCATTAATCTTTGCAGACATTTTTTGATATATATATCCGCTGTCCATGTCGTTCGCTCAGCATCATTATTATTAGCTATTAAATCACCAATAACCTTTTCTACTTCCCTTGTTGAATAGCCTAGTGCTTCTAAGGCTGCCATCGTATCCTGCATTACCATCGATATATTACCACGCGGCGTCACGATATCGGTCTGCACTTCCATCTTCCATTCCTGACAAGCCACTGGCTGCATGTCTTTTATCTTATCCTTTAAGTCGAGAACAATGCGCTGGGCTGTTTTCTTACCGATGCCAGGAAGTTTTACTAAAAAAGCCATATCCTCAAATTTAATAGCTTGATAGAGTCTATCTAGCTCGGCCGCACCGACAATATTCAAGGCCACCTTAGGGCCTATTCCCGACACTTGAATGAGTAGCTTAAATAGCTTCTTCTCCGCTTTATCTATAAACCCATACAAAGAAATATCATCTTCGCGCACGCTTTGGTGTGTATAAATCGTAACTGTATCGCCTTCTTTAATCTTCCCATAAACACTACCTGGAGTATTTATATAGTAGCCGACTCCAGCTGCACTGACAATTATATGGTCAAATTCTATCTCTTCTACTCTACCTTCAATGAAAGCTATCATATTTCTGGTACCTACCTTTGACTTTACTATGTTCTTTACTATATTTTATGTATTCTATTTGCCACTTAACTTACTAAGTATCGGCGCACAGTGGGCATGGCAAATGCTTACTGCTAATGCGTCCGCCGCATCGTCAGGTTTAGGTATTACCTTCAGATTAAGAAACATCTTGACCATCTCCTGAACTTGCTGTTTATCGGCACGCCCATAGCCACAAATGGCCTGCTTTACCTGTAAGGGGGTATATTCAAACACGGACATCTTCGCTTGCACTCCTGCTAAAAGTACAACTCCCCGAGCCTGTCCTACAGTAATTGCCGTCGTTACGTTTCGATTAAAAAAAAGCTCCTCAACAGCCATTGCATCTGGCTTGTAGGTTTCTATTAAGCTTGTAAGGTCTTCGTATAATATACCAAGTCTGCTTGGCATATCCGTATTCGCTTCTGTGCGAATACAACCATAGTCAACAGGCTTCAACTGATTTCCAACGGAATCTATAATCCCATATCCTAAAATCGCTGTACCTGGGTCAATTCCTAGAATTCGCAACTTGGATTCTCCTCTTTAACAAACTGACGTTCCCGTCTATACATACCATATCAATTTCATCGCAATTTAGCAACGCTATTTAATCATTTAATCTATACTTATCTTCATAAATCGTATTACAAGTACTGCAGGCAGTATGTATCCCAGCATCGCTTGTATTATAGCCAAAAATCTAGAAAGTCCAAATGGCGTAACATCTCCATACCCTATGGAGAACAATGTAATAACGCTAAAATATAGTGCATTCAGCACTCTTGTCGAGCCCGCATTCATTGGTTCATTCAATTTATAGCTACCGTTATAATGATCAACCAGAGAACCTAAATTAACTATATCAAATAGCGAGTACAATAATGCAAACAGTATCACGACATTAATATATACTGCTAACAGAAATAAAAATTGGCTTTTCATTAATTCTAATTTCTTTTGCCTACTCACCAGAAAACCCCATTCATCAATAGTATAATACTATTTTATGATGCATGCCCTCTGCTTTAGAATAAGACATATTATTTATGGTACTCTTACTTGGATACCGTGCTTTATCACTTCTATGTCCCATGGTAACGGATGTCCTGCTTCTCCATCGAGATCTGTCTCTATATTAGGAGTTGTTTCTAGACGAAACTTCTTGCCTTGTACATAGATAATGACGGAGTCCTCTAAATGCTCACCAACGAGACTTTTACGCAATGCAGATAACAATTGAGCAGGGGATCCGTCCTTTATAATCATTAAATCTAACAAGCCATCCTGCATAGCAGCAGTCGGAACAATTTCATTAAATCCTCCAGCACCTTTGCCATTAAGCAACAAAAACAAAAATGCATTGCAGATAAAGCTTTGTCCGTCTACCTCTACCCTTAGCTCAAAGGATTTCATCTCAGATAATTTCAACGCTCCACTTAAGTAATATGCTCCTTTACCTAACAGGTTTTTCGACTTCGGGCTTACCTGGTGAGCAACCTCTGTCATGAATCCTGCAGAGGCAATATTAATGAAATATGATTGATTAATCTTTCCTAAATCAACTGGCTCTGCCTGACCGTCCGTGATAACTCTGCAATATCCCTCTAAGTCAGTTGAAATACCTAAGTTCCTAGCTGTATCGTTGGCTGTGCCAATTGGGAAAATCCCTAGTGGCACTTTGATACCGAGGTGCATCATTGCATTTACAACTCCATGCACTGTACCATCACCGCCCGCAGCTATAATGGTATGAAAGCCTTCTAAATCCATCGCTGCCATATCTGTAAGAAGCTGCTTATTGTTCCGAATTCTCCAAGGAACGACCTGCAGACCAGCTTCTTGCATAATACTGATAATTGTATCTAAGCGAGTATGAAAGGTCCCTCCGCCCGCTACAGGATTATAAAACAATGCAATTTTATCCATGCGTCTCCACCCTTTTAAAATTCAACAACAATTTATATATCCTTCATGTTATTTTATTTGGCAAGGACTGTCAATGTACTGCATCTCCTATTTCAATAGCTATTAGTAGCTAGCTGATATCTCTCTAATATACAAAAGGCTTTCAATCGGAATAAGCTGATTGCCTGAGCGCAACTTGCATTTGAGCATTCCCTGAGCGGAAAAGATTCCTGCAATTCTACCCTGTTCTGTTCGTATCTCAGTTTCCCTTACAGCCTTTGGATTAAACACCTTGTGGAGATACGCTGCGTATTCCTCTGGGTTAAGCTTTATCGGGTTAATGGTCTCCTGCCAACAAATTTCTACTATACAGCCTGTTTCTATGGCTTTGCGAACAGCTTGCTCCTTGTCCTCCTCTTCCTGGACAACGATTTCCTTCTGAGCATAGCTATAATCCCTGCGTTTACTCTCAATGACTTTTTCCTTATGCTCGGGTAGCATCATTCGATGACCTTCATATAGCTTATTTCCTCGATTCAATCCCCGTGGACAATTGTTAGTAAAGCTGTCTTTCATTTACCATCCGCCACCTTTGTTATCTTTTTACGCCTTATGTCCACCAATCAATCCAGAGCGTTCATGGTATAGCCCGCCTTCATCTAATGAAGATGCTTTGAAAATAGCAGTTTTCCCATACCGATAGCGAATATTGTCAATGGTATAGGCAAGGGAGCGCTCGGCAATACGGTCATGAAATACCTCTAGCTGCAACGCCTCATCATCCATAAGGTTCGACAGAGAAATTTGGACTGCCCGCACGGGATGATGACCCCAGTGCTTTTGAAATAGCCATTCTACAAGGGGATATACATCCGTTGCCAGATTGCTATAGGTCGCCAATGACTTTGAACGATGAACACTAGATATTAAATCGACTCCACGAACGTAGAGGGAAACGGTTTTGCCAATCTTGCCTTTCCTACGCGCTCTACAGCATACTTCCTCAGTAATCTCTCGCAGTACAACCTTCGTCTCATCCCAGCAATAATAGTCCTTGGGCAGGGTAACGGAGTGCCCAATCCCTTTGACTCCATCATGGGAATGCGGCGTTACAGGTGATGAATCGATTCCATTGGCCGACAAGTGATATACCTCTCCCATAATGCCGTACTTCTTTTTCAATAGCTCCAGCGGGTAGTTCGCTAGCGTTCCAATCGTAGTGATGCCCATGTTACGAAAATTCCGCTCCATACGGTTACCAACGCCAAACAAGTCTTTTACAGGTCTTGGCCAAAGCTTGTTTGGAATGTCTTCTATAGACCAGATAGCAACCCCTGTCGCACTTTTCTTCGCTTCTACGTCACAGCAAACCTTTGCCAGCAGCTTGTTAGGAGCAATTCCTATTGAACAAGGAACACCCACCACTTCCCTTACATGCTTGCGAAATTTATGGGCCACATCAACAGAGGAACCAAATAACTTTTCCGTCCCCTTCGTATCGATAAACAACTCATCTATGGAGAAAGGTTCAACAAGGGGTGAATACTCTTTAGCAATTTCAATAATTGCCATGGAAGCCTCTACATATCTAGCCATTTGTGGGCGAACAACAATAGCGTCAGGACACAGATTCAACGCCTCCCAGCAGGCCATCGCCGTTTTTATTCCATGTTTCTTCGCCTCACGACTAGCAGCTAGAGTAATTCCATGGCGCTTAGCTGGATCTCCACAAACAATCACAGGCTTTCCCTTAAGCTCTGGATTAAGTGCCTGCTCCACAGAAGCAAAGAAGGAGTTCATATCCGCTAATAAGATTGTCTCCATCAAATCATCTCCGAATATATATTCAAATGAAAACACAACAAAAAGAACATCTGTTCTTTATATAATATAACAAAACAGATGTTCTTATGCAACTTATGTTTTAACCGATTCTCTCTGCTTCTAGTTGTTTTAGCTGGTAGAAGTAGCCTTGATTATGCATTAGCTCCGCAAAGCTTCCCTGCTCGATAATCTGCCCTTTGTTTATCACTAGAATCTCATCCATTTTTTCTAAGCCTACAAGTCTATGGGTAATATAGATGACGGATTTCTTTGCAATTTGTGGCCAGAGAACTGACAGTACTTCCTGTTCCGTTATCGAGTCAAGCCCCGTAGTCGGTTCATCCAGCAATAGCATCGGCGCATCTTTCAAAATCATGCGCGCAATCGCTAGACGTTGTCGTTCTCCTCCTGATAATGATGCACCCTTTTCACTGAGGATGTCGTCTAAGGAAATATGCTCAAGCTGCACCTGAGCTAATACCTGTGCTAGCTCCTCATCAGTCGCCTGTGGTTTTGCTAGCAGTAAGTTCTGTCGGACAGATGCATGGAAGAAGTGATTCGCCTGTGAAACAACGCCAAAAAACTGTCGCGCTGCTTCTGGTGTATAATTAGCTAACTCAATTTCTCCTAAACGAATTGAACCTTCAAATGATTCATAATACTTCAACAGCAAATTGACAATGCTACTCTTTCCAGAGCCGCTCGGACCAACTATAGCTACCTTCTTGCCAGGCTCTAATGTATAATTTATACCCTGTAACGCCTTGCGCTCCTCGTTCGGATAGGCAAAGTGTACATTCTGAAATGCGATAGGAACAGGTGTCTTGTCATCCACATCCTGTATTAGTTGCTGCTCGAGCTGTATAGGCTGTTGTCCTGTCAGGTTAAAGAGTCGGCTAGCCGCAATCCTACTTTCCTCTAAATGGCTCGGCAGGGCTGCGACTGGTGTTGCCGCTTCAAAGACAGTCAATGCCACTAATACAAGCATAGCTAGAAAAACACCGTTAATATGTCCAGCTTCAACTAGCACAATTCCAATAATTAAAACTACCCAGGCTGTTAAGAAAGATCCTACCAAGGCAAGACTTTCACCTACACCTGTGATATTACTATTCTTCTCCTGCTCTTTAATCAATTCCCTTGAAGTATGTTCAAGCTCTGATTGCTTGTGCTTCAACTGACGATTCATTTTCAAATCGACAAAGCCAAAGAAGAATTCCGTCGCTTGACTAGATAGCTCCGAGCGCTTGTGCCGTAGCTGGTAGCCGTTGTTCTTAGTAGCATAGGTTAAAAGCGCTGGCAAGAGTATCCCGACTATTAATAAACCTCCGATTAACGCAATCGCCATCTGCCAGGAAAATGTAAGCAGTAATATACCTGTAGCCAGGAAGACAACAAGCATAACCAACGGTGGATATACGACCCGCAGGAAAAAGTATTGTAGACTCTCAACATCTGCTACGACTCGAGACAAGATATCACCGCTGCGATAGTTCATAAAAATAGCTGGTGCTAAGGGCTCCATTTTATCATAAAAGTAAACCCGTAATTTTCCCAGGATTGAGAATGTCGCTTTATGGGAAACATAGCGCTCTACATACCTAGCACCTGCACGTGCTAATCCAAAGAAGCGAACACTCACTATTGTTATTGTAAGTGTATATAAAGGTGGCTGTAAGGCTGCCTGTGAAATCAAGTAACCCCCTGTACCCATCAAACCGACAGAACTGATTGCAGCAAGAAACCCAAATACTATGGCAAGAAATATGTTCTTCTTCTCCGTCACCATCAGTTTTATTACTGTTCCAAGCTCTCTCATAGACGGTCACCTCGATATACGGAAACAATTTGACGATACAACTCAGAGCTACCTAATAGTTGTTCATGATTGCCTATGGCAGCAATTTCTCCATCCGTTAATAAGATAATCCGATCTGCTTTCATAACAGTTTGCAGTCTGTGTGCAACCGTAATCACCGTCGCCTGCTGACATAGTGTTTCCATCGCCTGCTGTAAGAAGTGCTCTGTTTCTACATCGAGTCCAGCGGTAGGCTCATCGAGGATAACAATTGGAGCCTGCTTTAGAAATGCCCTAGCAAGAGCTACACGCTGCTTCTCACCACCAGACAAACCACGTCCTCCTTCACCAACTGGAGTATCGTAACCTCTGGATAGCTCCTTAACAAATCTATCAACACCAGCAAGCTGACCTGCCATCATAATATCCTGAGTACTGGCATCCTCCCTACCAATTGCAATGTTCTCAGCTACTGTACCCGAGAATAGATAGGGCTCTTGGGATACATATGCAACATTTGCGCGCCAAACGTCTTCTTTAAATGATGATAGTGGAATGTCATTTATCAAAATTCTACCTTCGCTTGGTGGTATAAGACCCAATAAAACCTTTAGTAGTGTTGTTTTTCCAGACCCACTTCTACCAATGATGGCAATTCGTTCACCTGCGTTGATGTTCAAATTAATATTCTTTAGTACTGGTATATGTTCCATATAGGAAAATGACACATTTTCTATCGCAATAGCACCAGGTCGCTTATTTCGTTGCCATTGTTCGTCAGCAACAGCAAAGTCACTCTCACCCCAAACAGGCTTTACATCAGACTCGTCTAAGACGTCCCAGACTTTTTCCGCTGCAGCTATACTATTTCTACCTGTGTGGAAACTACTTCCAAGGTTCTTCAACGGAAGATATAATTCAGGTGCTAATAATAAAATGAAAAATGCAGTATGAAAAGTTAAATGGCCATATACTAACCTTAAGCCGACCTCTACGGCAATCATTGCTGTACTAATAGTCGCAAGTATCTCTAGCATTAAAGCAGACAAAAAGGCTATTTTCAATACATCCATCGTTGTATCGCGAAAGTTATTACTCATTTCAACAATCTTTTGTCGCTGCTGCTTACTTCTGCCAAAAATCTTCAGTGTTGCAAGTCCCTGTAGCACATCCAAAAAGTGCCCTGAAAACCGCACAAGGCTATCCATCTGTTGACGGGCTTTTTTGTCCGCCATGTTGCCGATAATCACCATAAACACGGGAATTAACGGAGCCGTAACCAGCATAATCAGCCCTGAATAAATGTTAAAGGAAAATACAACGATTAGAATCATCGGCGGAATAATAGCTGCCTGTAATAGCTGTGGCAAGTAACGACTATAGTATCCGTCTAGATGGTCAATTGCATCGGTCATGACGCTAATTATTTGCCCTGTTTTATGACGAAAAAGCTGTCCTGGTTCAGTTTTCGAAAGCTTTACTAATAGCCGTTCACGTATACTACCTTTTACAATGGTAGCAAGTCGACTACTGAGTCTACTATTACCATAGCTAATAGTCCCCCTACCAATGAAAACAGCTAACAGTAGCCATAGCATGCCCCAGGTTGACTGTAATCCCTGTCCTTGTAAAAATACTGCATCTACAATAGTTGCTATCATATACCCTTGCCCAATCGCTAAGACACCACCAATAACAGCAAAGCAAACCAGGAAGGCAAAAATCCATTTATGATTTTGTACCTCCTGGTTTAAACGCTTATCAAGCATATTTATCTATTAGTAGTGACGCTCAACGGTCGCTTTACCGCGGAATACATAATACACATAGGTAGTGTAAGCTAAAACAATAGGTACCCCGATCAGTGCGATTATTAACATAACCGTTAATGTAAGATCAGTTGATGATGCATTGTAGATGGTTAAGTTTCTAGCTGGATCCGTTGCAATAACCATGTTCGGGAACAAGCCCACCGCAACAGTTATTATTTTAGTTGCAATAATTAGTGAGCTAGCTATAAAGACCTTTCCATATGCTTCTTTCTTCAGAAGAACTGGAATTGCAGCTAATAGAAGCAATGTCGCTAACGGAATTGCAAACAGCACAGGGAAGTTATTAAGGTTTGTAAACATATGTGGAGCTAAGAAATACGTAGCTACTGTTCCAATTATCCATGCTCCAAGTAATGACCAACAGAACTTGCTCGTTAGTCCAATCGCGCGCTGTTGTAAATCCCCTTCAGTCTTTAGCGTCGTATAGGTAACGCCCTGAAGTAGGAAACCTAAGAGACCAACAACACCAAGAATTAAAGCGTATGGATTCAATAGAGCAAAGAAGCTACCTGCATAATTCTGCATATCATCTAATGGGATTCCTACAACAACATTACCAACAGCTACACCAAACAATAACGCTGGCAGGAAGCTACCGATAAAGAACAGATTACCCATCAATTTTTGCATTGGCTTATCGTCATCTAACTTGAAGTAATACTCAATTCCTATTGCACGGAAAATCAATCCGAACAGCACTAACATCATTGCTAAATAAAAACCACTGAATACTGTAGCATATACAAATGGAAACGCTGCAAATAATGCTCCTCCACCTGTTATTAACCAAACTTCATTGCCATCCCATACAGGTCCGATGGAGTTAATTAAAATTTTCTTTTCATCCTCTGTTTTCCCTAGATAGTGAAACAAGCTACCAATACCAAGGTCAAATCCATCAAGAATGGCATATCCAATAATCAAGACACCAAACAGTATAAACCAAATCGCATTTAAATCCATTATAGAGTGACCTCCTTCCCAGAATCCATTGGACGATCAATTGTCGTATCGATATCGACATTGAACTTCTTAACTTCTCTAATCATTAAGAATATCATCAAGAATAACAGGAATGCATAGATTGCGATAAATAACACTAGAGAAATCAACACTTCAGCTACACTTAAATGGGAAACTGCATCGGCTGTTCTTAATAGTCCATAAACAATCCACGGCTGTCTTCCCCATTCTGCAACAATCCAGCCAAATGTGTTTGCAATGTATGGTAATGGTAATAACCATACAGCCGCTTTAAGAACCAGTTCATTGTCATACAGCCTTCCACGCTTCATTTGTACTGCTAAAAATATCATCCAGAATATAATTAGCGTACCTGTTCCAACCATGATTCTAAAGGAAATGAAGTTCCCGAGAACAGGTGGGCGATCCTCTGGAGCGAACTCTCTAAGCCCTGTTACAGGAGCATTAATGTCGCTGTGAGCTAGTAAGCTTAGTGCCCCTGGTATGCCAATTTCAAATCTATTTCTTTCATTCTCATAATCAGGGATAGCGAACAATAGTAACGCTGCACGCTCTTCTGTTTCCCAATGAGCCTCATAAGCAGCAAGCTTTTCTGGCTGTGTTTCAGCAACTAATACTGCGTGGGAGTGACCAGAAGCACCTTGTAATAAAGCAAATACTAGACCAAATATTACAGCAAACTTCATTGATGATTTAGCAAGTTCAACATTTCTTTTGTTAAGTAAGTAATAAGCACTGACAGCTATTATGAAGAAAGCAGCTGTGATGTATGCACCCTCTAATACGTGAGATAATCTCACTAACGTTGAAGGATTGAATAATACTTCGTAGAAGCTTGTCATTTCTGCACGGCCAAGTTCTTCGTTAATACGGTATCCTGCTGGAGTTTGCATCCAGGAGTTCGCTGCAATAATCCAGAAAGCCGAGAAATTTGTACCTATTGCTACCATTAAAGCAGCGAAGAAACGCATACCCTTTGAAATTTTATCTCTACCAAATACTAAAAGTCCAATAAATACAGATTCTAAGAAGAATGCAAAGACTCCTTCTGCAGCAAGCGGTGCACCAAAGATATCACCTACATAACGCGAGTATGCCGCCCAGTTAGTTCCAAATTGGAACTCCATTGTAATACCTGTAGCAACTCCGACGGCGAAGTTAACGAGGAATAGCTTCGTCCAAAAGCGTGCCATCTTATCGTAAAGAGCCTCGCCTGTTCGCCAATACCTAAACTCCAGGTAAGCGATAAAAATCGCCAGTCCAATCGTTAATGGTACAAAAAAGTAGTGAATAATCGCAGTTAAAGTAAATTGCAGTCTTGATAATAAAACTACATCAAAAAATTCCATACATTAAACACCTCCTGTTATAATTAAACATGATAATCACAAAAACTTAGGTAATTGTATTAGTTGCATCTGGCTCCGAACAACTAGAAAACACATCACCTTCTTTCATAATCTGTTCTTTTTCTACTAAAGTCTTGAAGTCTATATTTTTAAGACGAGTGGATATATCGTACCTCAGCTTTGCTAGTTCATGATGAACGACGCAGGAACCAATAGCGCTTTTGCTGCATTGGTTATTACCCTTAAAACATACATTCACAAAAACTGGGCCTTCAACAGCTTCTACGACATCTAACATCTTTATCTCTTCAGGTTTTCGCCCAAGTGTAAAACCACCATTAACACCTCGGAATGATTTTACTAAACCGTGAGCTGAAAGCTTCCTCATGATTTTAAATAGAAATCGTTCTGGAATACACTCTGTTTCGCTTATTTCTACTGCTTCAATCCGTTTACTAGCTGGTTGCTTTGATAAAAATAATATAATACGAAATCCATAGTCTGTTGCCTGGTTAAATATCATAGCGTCACCTCACACTAGTTCAAAAATGTCATCATGAACAAATTTTGAAATCACACTCCACTCATGTGCTATTTGTCAATTATTACATGTAATAAACTAAAATATTTGTATACTTCAACCTACATTTTCCTTAATTTATTCATAGTTTTTGTGAATATATTTTGAAAGTATACCATTATAGTGATGTTTGATTTAAATATATTTCATTTGTTTCTTGTTGTCAATACGATTTGCACATAATTTTAAAAAGATTATAAGTTTATTTTGCATCTAAAAGAGCAGACCTAAATCAGGTCTGCTCTTCCTTTAGCTAATCATATGTTTCTTTTATAATCCTGGAATTGAAATCGTTGGTGAATTTGCATTTTCGGAACCAATTTCACAACAGTCAGCTCTTTCAAGCCCTGAATTACCACTAGTTCCACAGCATCCTCTCGCTACACCAGCAGTTGCTCCACCATCAGCTGCACCTCCAGTAGCACAGCACCCTCTACCAAAGCCACGGCTCTGAGGCTGAGTACTGCTTGCGATAGCAGCAGCTATAAATTGCTCTTTCATAAGCGTAGCTTGTTCTTCCGTAAGTTGTCCAGACTCTAAGTATCTGTCTACCAGCTCCATACGTAAGTCTAAAATCTCTTGGTTTATAGGATCAATCTGTTGGCTTCCTGTTGATTCCGTTGTTGCAAGCACCCCTGGAACTGTGAAAACCACGACAGCAGCTAATGCAACAAAAAGCAAAATAGTTTTCTTCATCGTATCACCTCTTTTTGTTATTTTATAGTATATTGCACTCTTATAGTATCCATAAAGTTTGCAGAATTTATGGAGATAGTGTTATATTTTTTTGTTCATTCTAATAACTACCTCAGCAACCTCAGCCATCTTATTATGACCCAATTTATTAGGGTGGCAGCCATCATAATCATATTCTGCTTTTATCGCATTTGTCTTAGGGTCTACTAAGGCTGCATAAAAGTCGATTACAGGGATGTTTTCTTCAATTGCATAGTTTTTCATCCATAATCTATACTGCTCAAGTAAAGACTCTTCATACGTATCATCAATGGGTATTGGTAATCCGAGAATAATCGAAACGGCTTTAGAACTGTTCCTAATCTGCTGAATAATTCCCTCTATATTCATCTGAACTACCTCAAGTGGCAAGTGATGAAATGCATCATTTGTGCCTCCAAGTACAATAATAACATCTGGATTTACTGCTAATGCTTCTCTAACCCTATATAACATGCCCGCCGTCAAATCTCCATTGATACCCATATTACAATACTCAACTGTTAGACGTTTGCATACAATATTAAACCAAGAATCTTCTTTACTAAATGGATATCCCTCAGTTATCGAATCACCTAATCCTACTAATTTCAAAAATAACACCTCCGCAGTTTTCATTATACCTACTATTTAATAAGAAAATCTTTTAAAAAACAAGCTATATTTGTGCCCATTTTATGTACCCTTGCGTACTATAAATACATCTATATGTGTTATAAAATAACAGTTATTTAAGCGGAGGTACTTAGTAAATGAACTATGAAAATAGCAAGACTGCTGTAGCATATTTAAAAGGTGGACCTTTGGCTCCTGACTTGCGTGGGATTGTCTATTTAATGAGTGTACCTGGAGGAACGGAGGTATTTGTAGAGGTTGAGGGCCTTCCACAATATCAACCTGCCACAAATGACGAAAATCCAATTGGGCCACATGGCTTTCACATACATGAAGTTGGTAGCTGTGAAGTCGGTGACCCTGAAGACCCATTTCAAGCAGCAGGTCAACATTGGGCACCAAGGGGTCAACCGCATGGAAATCATGCTGGTGACTTTCCAGTTCTATTTTCCAATGATGGTTATGCCCGCATGAGTTTTTTTACAAATAAATTTGATGTGGCGGAGGCTATCGGTAAATCTATAATTATTCACAAAAACCCAGATGACTACCGCTCACAGCCAGCAGGTGATGCTGGAAAACGCCTGGCCTGTGGTCTTATACAATGGCTTGAGCCAATTAATCCATCATGTGTAAACTGTCAATTTCTCTAATCAAATCATGTATTTAAATTTAGTTTCTTCTCCTAATTAAGTCTTTTCCTATAAAGGAAAGGGCTTTTTTTTGCATTTGGATAATACGCTCATTATATTTGTCATAATTATCTCAGGTAACTGTGATATTTTTCATAACGATTAAAGTAGTTTTCTTGTATAATTGCATACAGAAGATAAATAATCTAGTGATTACAAAAATCATAAAAGAAATTAGGAAGGTGACTTATTATGAAAAGAAAAATTGTTCATATACACGAAGAACTATGTAACGGCTGTGAGCTATGTGTACAAGCATGTCACGAGGCTGCTATCCAGATGGTTGATGGAAAAGCTAAGCTATTAGACGACAAGTACTGTGATGGGTTAGGTGATTGTTTGCCAGCATGTCCTACAGGTGCTATTGAAATTATTGAAAGGGAAGCTGCTGAGTTTGATGAAGAAGCTGTTAAGGAGCTATTAACATCATTGGGCCGCGAGATTCCTGCAGCACTACAAACTAAAGAAGAGCCAACCGCTAGTAAACCTGCTCCATCATTTGGTGGATGCCCAGGCATGCAAGCGAAGAAATTAGCTCAAAACTCTGAACAACAAGCATCGTCAATCGATGACGGTTCTATAAGACCATCTCAATTACGCCAGTGGCCTGTACAGTTAAACTTATTGAACCCAGCTGCTGACTATTTACAAGATGCTGACCTATTAGTAGCTGCTGACTGTGTAGCATATGCATACGGAGATTTCCATAAAGATTTTATGACAGGTAAGGTTGTAGCAATTGGCTGTCCTAAGCTTGACGACAATCAATATTATGCTGAAAAACTGGCTCATATGTTTGCTAACGGAAGCATCAAGAGCGTTACAGTGGCACGCATGGAAGTTCCTTGTTGTGGAGGAATAGTTGCCGCAACTAAACAAGCCTTATCACAATCTGGCAAAAACATCAGCTATAACGAAGTAGTTATCAGCGTAGATGGTCAAGTACGTTAATAATAGACATCAGTAAACGTTAATAGATGTTAATATTCGTTAGCATCTTTAATAGGAAGAGACACTGCTTTGCATGCAAATGTGTTTTACACACTTACATGCTATCAGTGTCTCATTTTTAATTTATAATTATTCGTTTCTTATAATGAGGTAAATTATAAGCCCAATAATTGGAAAGAACAACGTAGCTACTAAGACTATTAATGCATACTCTTTACTGTTCCCTTTTCTTATAGCATCCCGATAAGCCCAGATGCTAGTAAGTATGTTCAATAATATTATTCCAAAAATAAAAATAATCACAAAGGAAAAGGCAGCCATAGAAAAACCCATTGCTGTCATCATTTTATATTCTCCCTCCAGCTTTAGATTTATTACTATCATTAGGTATAAGTATACTAAAGCAATTATACTTTTAATACGTAAAACTATTAAATAATGTTTCAGATATTAAACTAAAAAAGACCATACAGATTGTCATCAGTATGATCTTTAGTGGTGGGTCTAAGTGGACTTGAACCACCGACCTCACGCTTATCAGGCGTGCGCTCTAACCAGCTGAGCTATAGACCCAAATCTATTAAATTAAAAACTATCAATTTTTTAGAGGTTAGACGCTAGTCCAACCTCTATCAATTTGGTGACCCGTAGGGGAATCGAACCCCTGTTACCGCCGTGAAAGGGCGGTGTCTTAACCGCTTGACCAACGGGCCAATATGGTTGCGGGGACAGGACTTGAACCTGTGACCTTCGGGTTATGAGCCCGACGAGCTACCAACTGCTCCACCCCGCGTCATTTCAGCGACATCTATTATTGTATCATATATGTCACTGTAAAGCAAGTATTAAATTGCTTAGCCTGGCAACGTCCTACTCTCCCAGGGGTCTTCACCCCAAGTACCATCGGCGC
>NZ_MIJE01000009.1 GCF_001730225.1 Desulfuribacillus alkaliarsenatis
GCATAGTGATATGTTTAGCGGACAGATACTAATCGGTCGAGGGCTTAACCACAAGGGTTTTTAAAGAACGTAGGGAAACACAATGATATAAGCTTTTATGTCTATAGATTTAGGAAGTGTAGTTGTAAAGTCTGGTGGCGATAGCGGAGGGGACACACACGTACCCATCCCGAACACGACCGTTAAGCCCTCCAGCGCCGATGGTACTTGGGGTGAAGACCCCTGGGAGAGTAGGACGTTGCCAGGCTAAAGAAACAATGTAGATATACATGACCGAAACACAAAGCACTTACATTAGCAGAAATGCTGATTGTAAGTGTTTTTTTGGTTTTTACTTTATCTTTCTACCTACCCATATATTTATACTTACCTGTCTATTTATACATAACTTTGAATTGTCTTGTTTTCTAAGTACATAATAATAAGAATACAAAATTGTATATTATTGTGGCTGGTATACTATTGTAGCTTGTATACAGTTATAGCTTAGGAATGGAGGTAATCATGCTAGGTAAGTTTATTACATTACTCATATTTTCTTCGATATTAGGATTAGGAGCTATAAATACAGAAGGTCTTGGAACTGGTTATGATGAAAGTTTATATAGTTTAATGACACCAGATTATCAGCAACACTACTATTTAACAGCAACACCAGCAGATTTATATAAACATGGTGTACCTAGGAAGGTCAGAGGTATATATTTAAGCGGTGGGTCTGTCGGATCAGAAGAAAGATTAAACAAATACATCAACCTTGCAAGAGAAACTGAAATTAATAGCTTTGTAATAGATGTTAAAGATGATAATGGAAAGATGACTTATGCTTCTGAAGTTCCAATAGTAAAAGAAGTAGAAGCAAATAAAAGTGTTCGCATCAAAGACATAAGAGGACTTCTATATCAACTACAAAGAGAGCAAATATATCCTATTGCTCGAATTGTAGTCTTTAAAGACCCATACTTACCAGGTGTAAGGCAGGACTTAGCAATAAAGCGTAAAGATGGGCAGATTTGGCGAGATCCAGGGGGAGTTATGTGGGTCGATCCGCACAATAAAGAAGTGTGGGAGTATAGTATTGAAATAGCTAAGGAAGCAGCTAAATATGGCTTCAGAGAAATACAATTCGACTATGTTCGTTTTCCAGAAAACGGTCGGCTAATTGATCAGCAAGCAAGCTTTCCTAATAAAAATGGACGCTCAAAAGCTGAGGTTATTGAGGAGTTTTTAATATATGCAAGAGAGCAGCTAGACCCATACAACGTATTTATATCGGCCGATGTATTTGGCTTAACAACCTCTGTTCAAGACGATATGAATATTGGTCAAGACTGGAATAAGATATCTAGTGTAGTAGACTATATATGTCCAATGATTTATCCTTCGCACTACGGACCTGGAAACTATGGTTTAGCTAACCCTAACGCTCAACCATATCAAACAGTATCTAGAGCGCTAAAAGACGCAATTACAAAAAATCGCAGCTTAGAGGAAGCTGGAAAAATTCCTGCAATAGTAAGGCCGTGGCTACAGGATTTCACTATGGGGGGCGTAATATATGGTCCTGAGGAAGTTGTGGCGCAGATAAAAGCTGGTGAAGAATTAGGCATCGATGAATATATAATGTGGAACGCTGCTAATCGCTACAATGAAAAAGCGTGGAGAGAACTACGTAGGAGATAAAACATAGTAGTAGCTAAAATATATTAATAGCTAAAACATAAATAGGTAACGCAAAAAACCTGCTTAGAAATCACCATAATTCTAAGCAGGTTTTTTGTATCAGAATCGAAAAGTAGTACTACATTAGTATTTGATTTATTTTATAAATAGAAATAGCTCGTTAAACAAATGATTTAGAATCATATTTGGGTATTTTCTCATTGAGATATTTAGATAATCATTTATGATAAACATATCGCTAGATGAAGAGGATAATACTATCTCACCCCAACGTTCTGACTCATATCTACATAGCATTCCTAGCATATACATTAGGATGAAATGGATACTTATTTCAGGAAGATTTATGTCTTTAGTAATTTTTGATCTTATAAAAAAACGGCGGTTAACGTCCTCAATGAAATATTCGTTATTAAATCCTAGCGGTTCATCTAAAACATGATGCCCACGCGTATTCTCCCAAATAAGCTTTAAATAAGTAGCATGTGGGTTAGGGTCTTCTGGTAGAATGAATTTAGAGCTATCATCTTTATTTCGCTGGTTAAGCATATCGATTAAGCCATAATAATCTGTTGCTAAAATCCTTAATACATTCTGTGATACATAGATGGTCGTTTGCTTTGGATTCTGATAATGGTGTGTTAAATTCACTGGCACTACTTTGCTTTTCCGGTTTAAGCGTTCGTAGCTATCTTTAATTTCGGGTATTACTGATAACAGCTCAAACACAAGGAATTTAGTGTTTAATGGCAAGGTCGGGCCTTTTAAAATATCATTAAGTAGAATAAATAAGCCCTCTTTTTGAATTTTAATTTCATCATCGAGAAAATGGTATTGTGTTTTTTTGATTTTCCTAGTTGAAATTCCATGTCTTAGTACACTTGTAGTCTTTGGGTAATAGGGATCATTAATATTGATTAAGGCTTTTGATAAGCTGGTCATCCCATAATACAGCAGTAAAGGCTTAACTAATGTGTTGCTTGTCTGTGCTGCATTATAATAGGCACGTGCTTGTTTTATATAGTAAATAATTTTTGGAGTATTTTGGTATGCTAAGGTTTGTGTAGATAGCGTATCTAAATAAGAGTATTTCTGAAGCAAAAACTGTTTGACAGTGTCTTCGCTTTCAAAGTACATATAGTAATCCCACATTTTATTGTAGGGTTCTTCAGTTAACACGCGGTTAATTGTTTTCATAGCAGGAACCTTCCATTCAAATGAAGTAACTTACATTAGTTTGCATAGGTAAGTCAAAAATATGCGAATAATAAAGTTCTCCTTGACACTAATTCTTGGACTTTGTTAGACTAGCAATAATATATAAGCCTAGGCGGCTAGGATAAGTATAATAAAACAAAGGAGATGTGAAAAATTTGGAAGACAAGTTTGTCAAAGAAGGCTTAACATTTGATGATGTTCTTTTAATACCAGCAAAGTCAGAGGTCTTACCTAGAGATGTTTCTGTGACTACGCAATTAACAAAACGCATCAAGTTAAATATTCCTCTTATGAGTGCGGGGATGGATACAGTAACAACTTCAAAGCTTGCAATAGCAATTGCTCGGGAGGGTGGAATTGGAATAGTCCACAAAAACATGAGTATTGAGCAGCAGGCAGAGGAAATTGATCGAGTAAAACGTTCAGAGAGCGGAATTATTACGAACCCAATATATTTACAGCGCCATAATTATGTATACGAAGCAGAAGAGTTAATGGCTAAATATCGTATATCAGGGATTCCAATTGTAAATGACGACCTAATATTGGTTGGTATTTTGACGAACAGGGATTTGCGATTTGTTAAAAATTACAATCGACCGATTGATGAAGTAATGACTAAGGATCATTTAGTAACGGCTTCGGTTGGGACGACCCTAGATCAGGCTCAAGATATACTGCAAGAGCATAAAATTGAAAAGCTACCATTAGTAGATGAAAACAATAAACTTAAAGGCTTAATAACAATAAAAGACATAGAGAAAGCAAAGCAATATCCCCATTCAGCTAAGGACGATTCAGGCAGATTACTAGCTGGTGCTGCCGTAGGGGTAAGTAAGGATTTAGATGAGCGTGTAGCTGCCCTTGTTAAAGCACAAGTAGATTGCATAGTTATTGATACGGCACACGGTCATTCTAGCGGGGTAATTGAGACAGTAGCTAGAATTCGTAAGACATATCCTGATTTAAACATTATTGCTGGTAATGTAGCTACAGGCGAAGCAACTAGGGAGTTAATTGAAGCAGGGGCAGATGCTGTTAAGGTTGGAATTGGACCAGGCTCAATTTGTACTACCCGCGTTATTGCAGGAATTGGAGTACCACAGATAACAGCGGTGTACGATTGTGCAAAAGTGGCCAAGGAATACGGCGTACCAATTATAGCAGACGGTGGAGTTAAATACTCTGGTGATATTGTTAAAGCAATCGCTGCAGGAGCAAATGTAGTTATGATTGGGAGTTTGTTCGCTGGAACTGAAGAAAGCCCTGGTGAGACAATCATCTATCAAGGTCGTAGCTATAAGGTTTATAGAGGAATGGGCTCTATAGGTGCAATGAAAGAGGGCAGTAAAGATCGCTACTTCCAAGAGAACGAACAGAAGCTCGTACCAGAAGGTATTGAAGGACGCGTACCGTACAAAGGACCTATCTCGGATACTATTTACCAGTTAGTTGGAGGACTGCGCTCAGGTATGGGATATTGCGGCACACATACGATACAGTCTTTACATGATAACGGAAAATTTATTCGAATTACAAATGCAGGTTTAATTGAAAGTCATCCACATGATATTCATATAACCAAGGAAGCTCCTAACTATAATAGATAATAAAACTTAAATTTAATAAATCCTATAAAAAATTCAGGTGTAATATACCTGGATTTTTTGTGGTGTAGCATTCACGAATGGGCCCGGTTATGGTATTCTATTATAGTGGCTTAAATTATTCTTATAGAGATAAGAGAAGAGAAACTTAGGAGGAACAGCAAAAAATGAGAAAGTTATTTAGCCTATTATTGATACTTGCACTTGTCACTGCTTATGTTCCAGGAGCTTATGTATTTGCAGAAAACAATCAAGAGTCTCAACCAGAATTACAACAGGAAGCAACTGAGCAAAACGTTGATCCATTAAACCTACAGGTTCGATCAGCAGTTCTAATGGACGTTGAAACTGGACAAGTTTTATATTCGAAAAATGAACATGTTTCATTGCCGCCTGCAAGTGTTACAAAGGTTATGACTATGCTTATCGTTTTAGAAGCAATTGAAAGAGGACAAACCTCCTGGGATGATATTGTTACTACTAGCGATAAAGCTCATCGCATGACGGGTTCACAAGTGTTTTTGGCAATCGGAGAGAGAGCTACAGTAGAAGAGTTGTTTGAAGCGATAGCAATCTATTCTGCCAATGATGGTGCTGTTGCCTTAGCTGAACATATAGCTGGATCTGAAGAAATATTTGTTAACCTAATGAATGAGAAAGCACGCGAGCTTGGAATGCGTAACACTCGCTTTTTAAATGTAACAGGATTTCCGTATATAGAACAGCACCCTAACTTTAACGATCCAGACGGACATACGATGTCGGCTATGGACATTGCAATTGTTTCTCGTGAATTAGTAAAAAGATACCCTGAAGCAGTAGAGTATACAAAAATACCTTTTGCTACCTTTAAGAATGGTGTCGACATGCCTACCCGTAATAACATTATGCTGCGCCACGACTGGGTTGACGGGCTAAAAACGGGCTTTACAAATGAAGCTCAGTTTTGTCTAGCTGCTACTGGTGTACAAAACGGTCAGCGTCTTGTCAGCGTAATAATGGGAGCAGAAAGTGACCGTGCACGACAGGACGAAACATTAAAGCTATTAAATTATGGGTATAATAACTTTGAAAAATTGACGATGGTTAGAGGCAAGGAAGATATAGAGTCAACAAGGGTTGAAAAGGGTAAAGAACGTGATGTAATACTAATGGCAGCTGAAAACTTAAACCTAGTAGTGGAAAAAGGTGCAGAGGATTCTTATACACAGGTCATAGAAATATATGAGGATATAGTTGCACCGATTGAAGCTAATACAGTTTTGGGACAGATTTATTATACAAAAGACGGAGCATTAGTAGGTTATCCAGTTAACCTAGTTGCTAAAGAAGACGTAGAAAAAGGTGGATTCTTTAGGCTATTAACTAGGGGAGTTAAAGATACCTTTGTCAATATTTTTGAGGGCATTGCAGATAGCATACTTGGCATTTTCACGAAGGATAATAATGAATAAATGATACATTCCGAGTAATTTGGTTGTATTTTTAGTTATTATATTGTAAAATAAAAAATTAGTTGAAAAGCAGTCAGTGATTAGAGTTAAAATCCATTATTTTGACTAGCAGATCAAGGGAAGTATTTAATTATAGGGGGTAAAAATAAATGGTTCAAATAGGTACAACAACAGTAAAACGTGGTATGGCAGAAATGCAAAAAGGCGGCGTCATTATGGACGTTGTAAATGCCGAACAAGCTAAAATAGCTGAAGCAGCTGGAGCAGTTGCAGTAATGGCACTTGAGCGAGTACCTTCTGATATTCGTGCTGCAGGTGGTGTAGCTAGAATGGCTGACCCAACTATTACGGAAGAGGTTATGGGTGCAGTTTCCATTCCTGTTATGGCAAAGGCTCGTATTGGTCATATCGTTGAGGCACGTGTTTTAGAATCTATGGGTGTTGACTACATTGATGAGAGTGAAGTTCTAACTCCAGCGGATGAGGTTTATCATCTAGATAAGAGCAAATTTACAGTACCATTTGTATGTGGAGCGCGTGACTTAGGAGAAGCACTTCGTCGTATTGGTGAAGGTGCATCTATGATCCGTACAAAAGGTGAGCCTGGAACAGGCAACATAGTTGAAGCAGTACGTCATATGCGTACAATGCAAAGTCAAATCCGCAAAGTAGCGAGCATGCATGAGGATGAGCTTATGGCTTATGCGAAAAATTTAGGAGCTCCATTTGAGCTTCTACAATACATCAATAAAAACGGTAAGCTTCCAGTAGTTAATTTTGCTGCAGGTGGAGTAGCTACTCCAGCAGATGCTGCTTTAATGATGGAGCTAGGTGCGGACGGAGTATTCGTAGGTTCGGGTATCTTTAAATCGGACAACCCTGAGAAGTTCGCTCGCGCTATAGTTGAAGCTACAACTCATTATCAGGATTATAAGCTAATTGCTGAAGTATCTAAAAACTTAGGAATTGCCATGAAAGGTATTGAAATATCGTCTATTAGAGAAGAAGATAGAATGGCAAATCGCGGTTGGTAATTAAATAGGAGTGACTGTAAAGATGAAGACTATCGGTGTACTAGCTCTACAAGGCGCCGTTCGTGAGCATATGAATATGATAGAAAAGGCTGGAGCACAAGCTGTTGCTGTTAAAAAGGTAGAGCAGCTTGCTGATATTGATGGTCTGATTATTCCAGGTGGAGAGTCCACGACAATAGGTAAGCTAATGAGAAAATACGGCTTTGATGTAGCCATTCGTGAGTTCGCTGAGGCTAAGCCAATCATGGGCACCTGCGCTGGTATGATAGTACTTGCAAAAGAAATCGTAGGCAACGAAGAGCCTCATTTGCAGCTATTGGATATATCTATAGAGAGAAACGCTTTTGGACGCCAGGTGGACAGCTTCGAAGAGTATCTTACAATACCTGGAGTGGGTGAGGATTTCTGTTCAGTTTTTATCAGGGCTCCGTTAGTAGCAGAAGTAAAGCATAAAGATATAGAAGTATTAGCTACCGTTAATGACCGTCCAGTTATTGTTAGACAGGGTAATGTTCTAGCAATGTCATTCCACCCTGAACTAACTAATGATGAGCGTATTCATCGAATGTTTGTAAACATGGTTGAAGAATAAGTAAAATCATAGCTATTGAAAGAGATGATTTAATACAAAGATTTTATGCAAAGATATACTAGGAGCAAGGGGCCGACAGCTATCTGTAAACCCCTTGCTTTTTTGCTTAATCGTTATTTGCTAAAAAGTTCTTACTTTATTTCATGGCTGCTTTATTTTTAATGAATAAAACGGTAAAATGTATAAGAAATAGTAAGGGGAGCTATAATCAAGATAGAAGGAGCTGTTAACTATGCTAGACCCGAAACGAATACGCAGTGATTTAGATAATGTTCAAAAAGCACTTGCTAAACGTGGTGAAAATATAGAGGATCTGAATCGCTTTATAGAGCTAGACCAGCAACGCAGGGATTTGTTAGTTGAGGTTGAAGCCCTGAAGAATCAACGCAATGTTGTTTCAGAAGAGGTAGCACTGAAAAAGCGTAACAAGGAAAATGCTGATGATTTAATTTTAGAGATGCGCGAAGTATCGCAAAAGATTAAAGATTTTGATGATAAGGTACGCGCCATTGATGATGAGTTAGAGAATGTGCTTTTGAATATACCGAACGTGCCACACGAATCAGTACCTGTTGGGGAAACTGAGGATGACAATGTTGTAGAAAGAATTGTAGGAGAACAGCCTAATTTTGATTTTGAAGCAAAGGCCCACTGGGACATTGGGACAGGCTTAGGAATTATCGATTTTGAGACTGCAGGCAAGGTAACAGGTGCTCGTTTTGCTTTTTACAAGGGCTTAGGAGCTCGCCTAGAACGCGCTTTAATAAACTTCATGTTAGACCTACATATAACAGAGCATGGCTACGAAGAAGTGCTTCCACCGTACATAGTAAATCGTATGAGTATGACTGGAACAGGGCAGTTACCTAAATTCGAAGAAGATGCATTTAAACTAAGTGATAGTGATTATTTCTTAATACCAACTGCCGAGGTGCCAGTAACAAATATGCACCGAGATGACATTCTAACTAACGATATGTTACCTATCAAGTACGCAGCATTTAGTGCATGCTTCCGAAGAGAAGCGGGAGCGGCAGGACGTGACACTAGAGGCTTAATTCGCCAGCACCAATTTAATAAAGTAGAGCTAGTGAAATTTGTTAGACCTGAAGATTCATATGCGGAGTTAGAAACATTAGTAGCGGATGCAGAAAAGGTATTAAAGCTACTAGGATTGCCATATCGTGTAATGCGCATGTGTACCGCTGACCTTGGGTTTACGGCAGCGAAAAAATATGACATAGAGGTTTGGATGCCTAGCTATGGCACCTATCGTGAGATATCTTCCTGTAGTAATTTTGAGGATTTCCAATCCCGCAGGGCAAAAATTCGCTTCCGCCGAGAAGAAAAATCTAAACCAGAATTTGTCCATACATTAAATGGCTCAGGATTAGCAATTGGCAGAACAGTAGCATCTTTATTGGAAAACTACCAGCAAGCAGACGGCAGTGTAGTAATCCCAGAAGTGCTACGACCGTATATGGGTGGAATTGAAAGAATTCAAAGCAAATAATTAACGCAATAGAATAAAATGTAAAAAAGTCTACTCCTAATTTATTGTAGGAATAGACTTTTTTCGCACTATAAGATTACTATTGCCATAGAAAATTATTTATATAATCCCATATACTTTTACCTATAAGCGTTACGGTAATTCCTATAAATAAGATTTTTACATAAGCTGCGCCTTTACTAATGGCTAGGCGTGAACCGAAGTAAGCGCCAACAACCATTGCCAGGCCCATGGGGATACCATAATAGAAATTAACAGAGTCAAAATAAATAAAGACAACTAATGCTGAAATATTACTCCCAAAATTGAGCACCTTGGCATTACCCGCTGATTGCAGGAAATCAAATCCCATTAGTAAAAATACAAAGATTAAAAATGAACCAGTTCCAGGCCCTAAAAACCCATCATAAAAACCTATTACAAACGCTGCTAAAGCAACTAAAATAGCCATCTTCGTAGTCATTACACTAAATGTTGATGCCATACCCCAGTCTTTTTTACTGACTGTATAGATAGTTACCAGAATTAATAACACGAGAATAATTGGTTTTAGAAACTCTGGTGGTAGCATTTGCACGACGTATACACCTAGAGCAGAGCCGACTAGTGTAAGTGGCAGCAACTTTGCAACTAAAGGTACATTAATTTTACCGGACCGAAAGAAAGAAGTCATGCTCATAAGTGTCCCCATACTGGACGCGAGCTTATTAGTGCCTAGAACAACCGTTGGGGGCAAGCCAGTTGTCAGTAAAGCTGGAACTGATATAAGTCCCCCGCCACCAACTACAGAATCGATAAAAGCGGCAATAAAACCAGCTAGAATAAGAAAAAGCAATATATTAATATTTATATCATCCATAAAAAATCTCCTATCAGAATAACTCCTATTAGAATAACTCCTATTAGAATAACCAACATCACTATACTATTTTAACATCAAAGTGATGATTTGCTAGTGTATAATTGAATAATAACTATTGTATGTAACGGAGGACGAAATGATAGATAATGGACTGCAAATCAGAGAAGCTAAATCAAAAGATTTTCCGCAAATATGGCAATTATTAGAGCCAGTTTTTAAAAAAGGGGATAGCTATCCACATCCTCCAGATATGACTAAAGAAGATGCTTTTCATGCGTGGATGGAGATTCCTACGGCGACTTATATTGTTATAAAAAATAAAGAAATTATTGGAACGTATTATATAAAAACAAATCAAATCGGCTTAGGTAGTCATGTATGTAACTGTGGGTATGTAGTCGGTGAAGCAGCAAGGGGTTACGGACTTGGGAGAATCATGTGTGAGCACTCAAAGAGGCAAGCGAAGAAGTTAGGATATAAAGCGATGCAGTATAACTTAGTTGTTAGTACAAATGAAGTTGCTGTACATCTTTGGAAGAGCTGCGGATTTGAACTCATTGGGACATTACCCAAAGCCTTTAACCATTTGGAAAAAGGCTTTGTAGATGCCCATGTAATGTATTTGTGGTTAGATTAGCTGCGCAAAATTTGCCTGAATGAAAACTAACGGATCCAATCTAACCACCCTAAACCGTAATAAGATACTACTCCCATTGTGACAGACCAGAGCGCAAGGCTCGTAGTCATCCAAATCGCAGTAGGACGCTTTGGACTTTTAAAAGCTAGTGCCATCACGGCTGCTAAATGTATACCAGTTACTGCAGGTGCTAATAGAGCAAAGCCAGGCAGACCATACTTATTCCAAATTTTACGCCCGCGCTTTCCACGCTTAGATGGCTGCTCCTCACTAGCATCCTGAGCTTCTGTAGACTGTAATTCTGTGGACTGTAATTCTGTGGACTGTAATTCTGTGGACTGTAATTCTGTGGACTGTAATTCTGCAGGCTGTAAATCTACAGACTCTTGTTCTGCCAGTTCTTTTCTACGTTTACGTTCTGCCCGCCAAGATTCCCATTTTTCATAAGCAGCTATAATAATCAGAATGGGTAGTGCGTTACCTATAAAGGCGATTAAAGTAACCCAATATGGATTAAGTCCACTAGCAATGGCAAGGGGAATTACTAATACTATTTCAACCCAAGGGATAGCTGCCATTACGAATACGAGAACGTACTCCCAGATTTGCATTAGTGTGTTCATTTCATCAAAACCTTTCTATATTTAACATTGCAATTATCGTCTGTAATTTTAACTTTGGTAAAGCTTTCGAATTTCTGTCCAATAGGCAATATATTGCCCGATTCCTATCAGAACTAACAATATTGTTGGCAAAAACTCGTAAAATGGAAAAGTATGCAAAGCAAACAGTATACCTAATGCAGCTGGAATAGCACTATAGATAAATATATAAGCTTTACGACAAGCTCTGTAAGTAACCCATTGCTCACCTTCATCAGCTTCTTGGAATTCGACAGGCATAAGCGTAAAATACTTTATGCGTTTATTAGGATGCTTCTGATTATAAACAAATAGTAAAGCAGTGTATGGAATTAACCATAATAAGAAAAACACCCACGAGAAAAAAACTAGTCGTTCAGTATCAAATGTAAAATAATCGACATCACTATTTGCCAATTGACCTGCAAGCACAACAAACCCTACACTTATCAATGCAAGTGATGAGAATAACGGGGATCGCATAATTCGTTCAAACATAGTATAAACACCTCATTTAATCTATTTTTAAAACCCAATCTGATTCTAAATCATTATTCCAAATAAAAAACGTCGTCAACCTTTACTCCAAAAGCAGCAGCAATTTTTAATGCTAATGTAATAGATGGCGAGTAGTCACCTTTTTCAATCATTCCAATTGTCTGTCTACTGGCATCAACTAAATCTCCTAAATCACTTTGTGTCATATTGAACCTAGCTCGTAATTCTTTTACTCGGTTATGAAGCATTTGACTCACTTCCTTATAAGATATCTAATTACAATGTAAACTATTATTGACATGATGTCAAGTATCATTAACATAAAGTAAAGTTATATTTACAAAAAGTGTAGTTTCGTTGACATTGGATAGATAAGATTGCTAAAATGAAACGCGAATTTCCCGTTTGTATTGCAAAAATACCGTTTTGTAATAGAAAGTTTAGTTTTGTAATTAAAACGCACCTTTTGTAACTAAATATCCCATTTTGAAAACAAAATTCCATAGTAGAGTTATCTTATCAGGTTCAAATTTGCTATAATTAGTGTGTAAGAACGAATTTTTGCACATGATAAATAAGGGATCAACTTTCGGTCGATTTTTTGTAATCGGAAATTCCACCCTTGTTTACAGCTGTATATTTTTCATTTGCTGGTGACAAATATATTCGTTTTTATATATTATTTTTTGAGAAGCTTTGGTGTTAGGTTTATGTCTTCAGCTGCAACTGAAACATATCCCATACTACCCAGAATATCTTCTCCATAGTAAAAGCTGAACGCGTCGTATGGACTCCTGTCGTTCAGTTTTTTGCGTTTATAAGAGTTTACATGGTTCATACATCCTGTGTTAAGTCATTAAAAGATTTCCCTTTTGGCAATATTCTTCTTATTAAAGAGTGATTAACTTCTATTGAACCTTTTTGGTAAGGAGCACTAGGATCACAATAAAACAGGTGACTTCTATGGGTTCCCGCTGCTGAGTATTCTATGGCTTTAGGGTTGGAGAATTCACTGCCATTATCAGTAAGAATTACTGGGAAAAGCTTCTTATATGTTGATTTACCAAGGGTTTCATACATGTCACTAA
>NZ_MIJE01000010.1 GCF_001730225.1 Desulfuribacillus alkaliarsenatis
CTTGACGGTGTTTCGTGAGCACTGGCAGCTAGATGAAATACTGCGTTGGCTCATACCTTGACTATTAAGCCTAAGGATTTCTCGATATTTGGTCATTTGGTTTGACCTCCTGTATTTGATTTGCACCTGATGGTGCATTTATCCATTATACAAGAGGTGGCTCTCGCCATGACCATAGTGGCTCTATCTGATGAACATGGTGGCTCATTTCAAGTACACACGTGGTTCATTTCTAAAATATTACTCAATAGGCTTATTTTTACATAAGTAAATCAAAAAAAGAAACAATTTATATCTATTTAAAGGGGGAGAAGATGAAAAAAACTATTACATACCTACTTTATATAATAGGTCTATTATTACTAATTTATTATGGTAACGCATACCAGGTGAAACTGCGTATTATATTTAATCAAGAATTAAACCTTATGCCGATGCTACTTTTTAATAGCGCCTATTCTATTATTGTTGGAATATACATAGCTTTACCCAGCTTCATAATAACAATTTTAAAATCTGGCAAAGTTCATATTGACTGGCTAAAAATACTAATAATAGGAATACCTACGTTTTTAATTAGCGCTTCAGGTGTCCTTTATCATTATTTGCGTCCAACAGAACTAATTACAATGTTTCACTGGATATTCTCTAGATATTCCGTATCGGGAACATCATTAATTGCAGTAGTATTTGGATATACGCTATTAAGCTCGATTGTCAAAGAAGAGAATGACAAAATCGTTTATGCAAGAAAATTTAGTATAGCAAAAATCATTACTTTATCTATAATTGCAACCTTTTTTATATATATTTCTTTTACAGGAATAATTCATCCTCCAAAGCTCGTAAATGTTAATGCTAATATTGAAACAAATGATCAAAAGCAAGGATATAGTATGGAAGATGGGACTGAAGTCAAATTCATACTTACTGAAATTGTGTACACGTTTGAATTTGAAAATTTGCCTAATAGTAGTTTGATAGGCGAAGCTATTAGAGACAACAAAGTTAGGGTTGAACCTAAAGATAGCCTTGAGAAGTTATTCCAAGATGATATATTTAATAATCCACGCGGGGGAGGATTTGGTACGAGCACGAGCGGAAACAAAACAGAAATTAGTTTTTATTATAATATTGGGTCGATTGATCCTGAAGGAAAATTTCCAAATAAATACCCGCCGTCTCAAGAGGAACTAAATATGATAGAGAATTATCTATATGATGCTGTATTAGTTTTTGAGATTAAAGGGAAAAAGACAAAACGATATGATTTAACAGAGTTTAAAAATGAATAACTAGTAAGTAAAACAGAGGCTATATAGTAAAAATTAGATATATGCAAGCAATGATGGGAGGTGTTTCCAATGAAAAATAATAAAGATAACTGGCATGGCCTATTAGATAGGCTGGGGGCTACAATTGGTGCTTATGTTTATAGAAAAAACCTTTTTTTTAGTGAGTCAATAAATACCAAACCTATAAAAGAAGTTATACCAAATACTGACTTAGATATGGAAAGTATTGAACACGGTGACTGGCAAAAGGTAACAGCTACTAGTCCGATAGGTCAGTTTAATGGTAAGTATCTTGTTTATAAATGGATAGGAAATGATGTTCCGACTATTTGCTTTATTCATGGTAGTGGAGAACAACCTTACAAATTTGATTATTTCAGTTCTAATTCTTTCCGAAAGATTTTCACAAAAGAATTTGATATTGATGCAAATCTTATATTATTGATGGCTCCGTTTCATGAAGGCACTCAAAATGATTACATCAAAGCGCTAGACAGTCTCGAGAATTATGTAGGGATGCTAGCAACTACAACAGTTATTCTTGATGCCTTAGCTTCACGATTACGAGTAGACGGTTTACAAGGTAAAATATATGCAGTGGGTGTTAGCTTAGGTGGATGGGTCGTAAATCTCCATCGTGCATACTTCAGAGGTAAAGTTGACTATTATGTACCGATGATTGCGGGAACCAGACTGCATGATGTTTTTACAACATCAAATTATAGCAAACTCACAGCTAGAAAAGCACTTGATAACGTAGAAGTGTTAAAAGAAATTTTGGATTTCGAAGAAGATTTCTTAGATAACAAGAAGAATGATTGTTACCCATTGCTTGCCCGTTACGATAGACTTGTTGAACTTGATGTTCAGAAAAATGGTTATAAAGGAATGGAATTAAAAATTATAAATAAAGGCCATTTCACAGGCATGGAAGCAATTACAGAGTTTCGCAATCACATTAAGAATGTAATTTTGACACGTTAAGTAGTTGTGAATCTTTACAATCAAATTATTACGATAAAAGTAGTACGATAGATACAATTAAAGAACTGTTGTTATTCTTAGCAATTTTGTAAAGGAGGGTTAGGATATGCAACAAGTAAAAAGTTATTTAGATGAAATTTTTCGTGAATTACCAAATAGTAGAAGAGCGAAAGAGTTAAAGTCAGACATGTTAGCAGATATGGAAGAACGGTATCAAGAATTAATAGAGCATGGTAAAGACTCTGTGAAAGTTGAAAAGCAATTAATAGATGAAATTGGTACTGCTGATGAGATAAGAGAAAATATAAATTTAAACAGCGGGAAAAGTAAACTCATATTTATCGCTGTACAGTTATTGATCTTTATTACTGCATTTATGTATAAAAGGCATGTTGAACTTAACCATAGAGAATTTATAAGTTCATTTAATGCTTATCCAATAATGGCAGCAAAGTTCGTAGCTACTCCATTAATGTTTTTTATAGGTATGATTATCGGCTTACAAGTGTTGAATTATCTAAACAAACCAAGGGAAATTTTTGTTAAGCAAAAATGGTTAAGAGTTGCTTTTTTAATTGCAAGTTTTGTGTTAATTGTAATGTGGGGCTCATTTGCTATTTCATCTCTAGGAATTTACCGAACTTTTTCAATGCAATTCGTTAATTTTATGATTGCCAATGTGAATGTAGTTGCAGGCGCTGCGGGAGTACTATTTTACTTGGGAGTAAAGAAGTAGCTCACAAATTACTAAAAACATGTAGTTTAGAAGACGTATTTTACTCAATAATGGGTAGAATGCGTCTTTTTGTCGAAAAATGACAACTTTTGTCGATTCAGAAGGGATTTGGTATTTGTAGCCGAATAGTGTGCTAGAGAGTTTATTAAATATACATATTCAGATAATAAGAGCTTTTTAGAATTTTGAATTGCTTGGGAACTATTTATTACTAAATTCTGTCTAGAATATATATTGCAATTTTTAAAGTTGCACATAAACGACGTTTTGACACAAAACGTACCAATTAGAGATAGTATACGAACCATGTTCGGCAATGCGATAGTTAACTGACATCGGACGAAAAAAACACCTTTTGGGGTGAGAAATAATAAAGCACATCGGTCTAAACAGGGAGTGATTCAATGGAAGATAAAAGAATTGTAAATATATTAAGTGTTATAATCGTCATTTTGGTCGTAATAGTATTTTATCAAGCCAATATTAACAAGGAAAAACAAGCTACTATAAATTCTGCTAAAAAATATAATATTTCATCTTTGGGTTTTGGAAATATGCCAGTAAATTATTACTTTGATATTGTAACTAGTCAACCAAAAGAAGATACCAACAAACTAGTGACACATAAAATATTTGCTGAATTAGTAAAACAAGATAACATTGCTAAGTCAATTATTCATTTGCATAGAGACGAAATAAATGATCAAGTATGGGAAGAATTTTCTGCCTCATATTTGATAAAAGATCAATCATTTGCATTCTTATTAACATTGACGTTAGATGAATTAATATTGAAAGATAAACATTTTAATAAGCTTAGAAAGATAGAGGCATCTTGGAGTAATTTCTTTCGTATAACAGATCCTTATATAGCTAGAGGTAATAAGGTTTTAATTTCTCCAAATGATTTTGCAATTGCATATATAACATTAAAAAAAGAACTTTATGAGATTGCCAATAAAAAGACTTTAGAAGATTTTAGGACGGAGCATCCAGTTGCTCGCGACATATTTTCTGATATTGAATGATTTAATAGATATTAATAAAAAGAGAAGGTCGAGATTATAATCAAATTTGGTAGAGGGATAGGAGCTATCTAACCCTCGGTCTGCACCTGTAAGGCTCAGTGACGTCAGTGATGCAAACCGTTAGGCGACAGACTATGCATTAGCCGCACGTCCTGCGTGGAATAGTTTATAAGGGAGAGAAGCGTAATGAAAGATAACATGAAACGATTTTCTATCTTTTTTTTATACACCATATTTATGATTGTCCTATATTATATTGGGCAGAGAATTATACTGAACTCTAACTTTCATTTTCAATCAACATTTGAGTTCAAACCTGTAATGATTGCTAGAACAATAGTTCCAATTGTTTTGGGTTTATTTCTAGCGCTTCCTAAATTCATTTGTGAATGGCGAAGAGTGGGGAAGTGGAAATATGACTGGGTTAAGCTATTGGCGATTGGAATACCTACTTTATATATTGCGCTTATGCCAGTATTTACATTTACCTCAGTCAAATATTTCTATCCTGTAATTCCTATTTTAGGCAGCGTATCAGTGGCCCTTCAAACAATGCCATACTCAGTAGCAGGTTATGCATTTGGGTATATCTTAATTGCTTCACTATATAAAACTTCTGATGAAAACACTCTCGTAGTTAGTAATGATGAAAATATACAAACAAACAAGGGTACACAGATATGAAAAAGTATCTAATAATTACTATTTTAGCGTTACTTATTTCAGGCTGTAGTATGGGTAAATTAGAAAGCTCAATGCTTACTTTTGCAGGTGAAAGTGAAAGTTGGAGTGTAATTATAACTGAAGATTTAAGAACAATTACCCATACAGACGAGCGAGGGCACACTAGCAGAAAGCACAGCTCTCGTATGAAAATGTATATAAAATATGTTGGCAAGTCCGTTGAAGAAATAGATGAGGTTAGATATGAATTTAAAATAGGTAGTAGTTATGGAGTAAGTGTAGACCAGTTAAATCAATATGGAGCAATCATTTTGCCAATAGGGTCAAATAATGCAAGAGTCTACGAAGATAGTATTATTAAAATGACATTTGAATGGAATGGATTGGTAGAAGAATTAGAAGCAATTTATGATGAAAATAAGATCCATTTGAGTGCGATATTAAATTAAAAACACTTAAGCTTTATTGGATAGTTATCAGCTAAAGGTAATTCCTGACCATTTAAAACAACTTGCCAATCTCTACTTTCTCCATCTTGTGGATTAACTTTAGTAAAGCTGAAAAGGTAATATTGTTGTGTAAGGATACTTCCTATAACAATGTATATGAGGAAGGAACTACTAAGCTGATAAAGCGTGTTAAAAAATTATCTGCTGAACAAAAGTTCATGCGATATTAATACAGTAGTACTCAAAGAAAGGTTTTAACTAAGTAAATATAATTAGATACTTTATATGGGAGGTTTTTAGGTGATGGATACTGGTTTTGGATTAGTTGCTTTTTTTGCATGGTTACCATTTTTAACTGTGCTTTTTAACCTAGCGCTTATAATCTTTGTCATTTACTTTCTGATTAAAGTAAATAAGTTTATCAACGTTAAAACAAAATTAGATCAAGAAAGAAATGAAAAGATTGATGAATTAATTAGAGGTATAAGTAAAGTCAATAAAATCGAATAATGGATGTCCGAAGCTAAGATAAAAATAAAGTTACTTTTAATGGAGGAGATTATATGCAACATACATTGAGCAATAAGATGGGGAGGGTATTTGTAGTTTCAATTTTTATGGGGATAATCATTTTAATTTACGATTTATTAAGTGGGTTTATTATAGCAAAAGTATCAAATGATTGGACATTAACAATGAGTAATATGGAAGTGTAAATAATTTTGTGTAAATGGATTTTATATTAGAAAAATTCATTACTAAGTTCTACTAGATTATGGTTTTTAGTTTTCCATTAAGTGGGCATACTATACATGGCTCTTGCCCTGTTAGAGGATAAGGCACTGCTGGAGAGCAACCTGAGCGCTAACAAGGGATTCTGCCAGAAGGCGAGGGGACTTAGGATCCCCTCTTTTCTTGTCTTCTGGGAGAACAAAAGCGATAAACTCTGGGGCGA
>NZ_MIJE01000012.1 GCF_001730225.1 Desulfuribacillus alkaliarsenatis
TTAGATATTTTGACATGACTGCTCTCCTCAATTCATTGCCACCAGCTATTTAAACGTACCAGTGACTATGATGGAAAGCAATTAATAAAAAAGAGGAAAACTGATTTTCTTTCAGTCTTCCTTAATGTTTATATAACTATCTCTATTAATTTGTAATGTAAAAATCCATACAGGTGGATACCGATATCCACAAGTAGTTATTACCCCGGGTTTACCTAACTGATATGGAAATTCATTTTACAATTGAGGTTGCTAATTTATTTAGTTCATTTTTAATTATCTATAGTAGAGATTTCCCGACATAACGTCGGGAATCATGCCATATTAGATGGATTCCCGAACCTATAGTTCGGGAAAAAACAAGTTATCCGACATTCCCTCGCAAGTATCTCAAAGTAGTATTGGAAAGGAGGTGGAAAAGATGGATTTTGAAAAATTTAGAAAAGATATAATTGAATCAAAAATCAAGGTAGACGGACTTAATGTTAAAATAATTGAAAAACTTCCAGAAAATTATAATGACATGTCCAGAAACGAATTAAATCATACAAGAATGATTAACCTTATATGCGACATTTTAGAAGAATATGATAAAAGAAAAAATAGCTAAATTAGTTTTTAGACTTCAATAAGGCTATTTCTCTTTCTAATTCATCTAATCTTATTAAAGTATCATATAAAAATTGCCAGTCAAATTCGCCAAATTCTTTAGAGTACCCTCTTTTTTCTAATAGGGGGTATAAATCTTTTAGTGCTATTCGTTTATATTTATTGCTATTTTCAAGCATATAAATTCTCCTTTAATAATTATTCACTCTTAATTCTCGCACTATATCAAGTATCTGTTTTGATAGTTCGCATACATGGGGTACATGATAATGGTTTTCATCAATATTGTATCTTTGTACCCTTTGCAATTCTTTTATCTGTTCTTCTAATACTTTTTTATAATCCATAGGCTCACCATTGTTCCATTTATATTTACCCATATCTATTTTAACTTCCATTGGGTTACAATTCACTTCAACACCATCACGAGCATTGTTACGAACAGCATTGCAGTATTCTTCATACTGTTCATATTGGACAGTTTTTTCTTTATTCATATAAATTCTCCTTTAATTATAATAACCCTATTCTAGTATCTCAAAGTAGCAATGGTTGCAGGAAAGAGCAGGGTAGTAGGGTTGAAAAAAAATAAAAACCACAAAAACAATTAAATAAAAAGAACCCACAGGTTAGTGTGAGTTCTTTTGGCAAATTAAATTAAAAAGAAAGCGACAGATATTAAAATATCTGCCCTTCCAAATGATTGTTTAAGTGAAGCCCGTAGCTTCTATTTGATACTATTAACAATACTACATTTTATTATCTTTGTCAAACATTCTATATGAAATTTGGGAATTAATTGCTCCATTGATTCTCGTCATAATTCTATTGCTAACAGTTTTAGGTTTAGGCGGGCAAATAACCCTTTGTTTGCTAATTGATATTATATTAAATATATTAGCCCAATGAAACTTATCTCCTGTCAAACCTTTTATTTTACCTATTTTAACATAGATAGATAAATTTTTATTCTTTGGCTCTTGACTTGTAATGGGTAATATCAACACTCTTTTGTTACTCTGAAAGCTGTTTCTAAGAACAATACTAGTATGTTGACCACCAAACTCGTCCCCAATATTAAATCCTAAATCTACTAGGATAACATCTCTACGTCTTAAATCAGGAATTGAACTTAATTCAAAAGTTGGCTCTTCTTTAACTTTATTTGTTTTGACTTTTAGCCATTCCAGATACAATTGAATTTTTTCTAATCTCTCATTGTCATTAGTGTCATCAACTAAATTATTTAATAATTGGTATACTTGGTTGCACAATAATTTTATTTTTTGCTTATCTGACGTTTTAATTTTTAATTCTGTCATACTCCACCTCCCATCTGTCATACAAATTTCGACAGAAAGAAGGAAAATCCTGCATATTATTTTATTTTATGTTAATATAAATGCAGAAAACAGGAAAATAAGGGAAACACGTTAAAAAACAAAAAAGATTTAAAATAACAAGGGTTTAAAATAAACAGACCAAAACCAACACGTTAAGGAACGTCGGATAACAAACGGTTACCGACATACGCTTACTGTGAGTTGATATGTAAGAGCGTACATCGTTAACCTAGGACGTTAGGCGACAGACTCTGCATTTACCGCGCGTCCTGCGCGGGGAATAAGGGTATTTTCTATTACTTGTTGAATTATAGGGCAGAAGAGTTAGGGGAATGATTTGATAAATGAATAATACTCTTAGGACAAAGATTAAGAAATATTCAGCCTTTTTGTTAATTGCAATTATTGTTGCTAGTGTCGCATATCTTATAGTTTACAAAGTTTCATTTTTACCAAATGGATATGATATTGTTGAAGTGCAAAACGATAGTATAACGTTGAAATCATTCAATGTGGTAGGAATTGAAAAGAATATTAAAACCGTAAGTTTTTCAGAAAAAGACACTTGGAAGATTGATGCCATAGATTATGAAGTAAATAGACAAAAAGAATTTTTATGGATACTCTTTGTTGCGGTAACTATGTCCATAATTTTATTTGTTTATAAGCTTTGTAATGGAATGAAATTATGGAAAGCAATTTTTGAAAGTAATATTATTATTTCTGCTTTGCCTTTATACGTTATTATTACCTCTGTGAACAGGATAAGGGATTTAATTTCCTGATTACTAAACTAACGCACCCGTTAGTTTAATCGTTATTATATTTTACATGGAATAGCCTAGCTATTGAACATTATAATTAAGACAAAAGGGGAAATTCAACTAACTGAGAGCGTTAGCTCAATATTTTGTATTTGTTAGGAGAAGAATATTTGGACTAATATATCATTTGATAACAACACTGGGGGTCATGGATATGAGGGTGGTTTTAGAATTACTTCGAATTATCATTATTATTGCTGTACTATCTACAATATTAGGATATATTCCTCACTTTATATATTCAGAACTTGGTATAAACACTGATCGATATGGTTGGGCTTCAATGATTGGTGTATTCATCTTGATTTTTGTTTTATATAGGAACAGATTGCAATTCAGTGGGTGGTACAAAGGAAAAGGAAGAGAAAAACTACCTAAAAGAGTGTCTAGAATATTAATACTTGGCGCTATTGTCTTATTATTAGCTCCACTGATGCTTCATTTTTTATTGAGCTGAGCAATAATGGGGTAAGTTGGTAATCTTATAGATAAACTGTTTATTACACTAATTAAAGTGGCTATTAAATACAGTTAAGGCCGCAGCGTCCTGCTGCTCTTGACTGAGGGGCATAGTCCACGCCTAACAACGCAGTCCTACTAGAGTGCGGAAGATATAGAAACATGAAGAAACGCAAAGTTATATAAGCACGAAGCAACTGCCGCACTACATCCCTGAGCCTAACCGAGACCAGCTAAAGAAAGTCAAATGTTTTTTAATATTATTAAATAACAAATATCTAGTAAAAAAGGGAATAAGAAATAAGACTATGATATTTACCATAAATCTAAAAAGTATCAGACTTATAATTAGATATTAGCTTGCTTTTAAAAGTATTGAATTTTTATAATTTATAATGTGTTGCTCACTTGAATATTCTACAAAAGGTTTACAATCGCGCAATACAGCAAAAATATACTT
>NZ_MIJE01000013.1 GCF_001730225.1 Desulfuribacillus alkaliarsenatis
AGCCGAAGAAGGACGGAGCGAACGCCGAAACGCCACGGGGAGCTGTAAGCAAGCATTGAGCCGTGGATATCCGAATGGGGGAACCCAGTATCCGTAATGGGATACTACCCATACCTGAACACATAGGGTATGAGGAGGCAGACCCAGGGAACTGAAACATCTAAGTACCTGGAGGAAAAGAAAACAAAAGTGATTCCCTAAGTAGCGGCGAGCGAACGGGGAGAAGCCTAAACCTATACTATGTAAGCCTACAAGCGTTGTAATATAGGTGTTGCGGGGCATAGAAGGGGTGTTTGTAGCCACCCACAAAGACAACAAACGGTATTCGAACCAATTGGGAAATTGGACCGAAGAAGGTGAAAGTCCTGTAGAAGAAACCGTTTCGCGCTTTGTTTATGACCCCAAGTACGGCGGGACACGTGAAATCCCGTCGGAATCCAGGAGGACCATCTCCTAAGGCTAAATACTACCTAGCGACCGATAGTGAACCAGTACCGTGAGGGAAAGGTGAAAAGCACCCCGGGAGGGGAGTGAAATAGAACCTGAAACCATATGCTTACAAGCAGTCGGAGCACGTTAAAAGTGTGACGGCGTGCCTTTTGTAGAATGAACCGGCGAGTTATGGTAGCGAGCAAGGTTAAAGTGAGAAACTGGAGCCGAAGCGAAAGCAAGTCTGAATAGGGCATGTAGTTCGTTGCCATAGACCCGAAACCGTGTGATCTACCCATGGCCAGGATGAAGTTGCAGTAAAATGCAATGGAGGTCCGAACCCACTAATGTTGAAAAATTAGGGGATGAGCTGTGGGTAGGGGTGAAATGCCAATCGAACACGGAGATAGCTGGTTCTCCCCGAAATAGCTTTAGGGCTAGCCTTATTGATCAGTATTGGAGGTAGAGCACTGATTGGACTAGGGCCGTGCGAACGGTACCGAATTCAGTCAAACTCCGAATGCCATTAACTGTAACAATAGGAGTCAGACTGCGAGTGATAAGATCCGTAGTCAAGAGGGAAACAGCCCAGACCATCAGCTAAGGTCCCAAAGTGTGTGTTAAGTGGGAAAGGATGTAGTGTTGCCCAGACAACCAGGATGTTGGCTTAGAAGCAGCCACCATTTAAAGAGTGCGTAATAGCTCACTGGTCGAGTGACACTGCGCCGAAAATGTAACGGGGCTCAAACACACCACCGAAGCTATGGATGATACAATTATGTATTGTGGTAGGGGAGCGTTCTAAGTGCGGCGAAGCGATACCGAAAGGAGTCGTGGAGCGCTTAGAAGTGAGAATGCCGGTATGAGTAACGAAAAGATATGTGAGAATCATATCCGCCGAAAGCCCAAGGGTTCCTGAGGAAGGCTCGTCCTCTCAGGGTTAGTCGGGACCTAAGCCGAGGCCGAAAGGCGTAGGCGATGGACAACTGGTTGAGATTCCAGTACCACCTATAAGCCGCTTGAGCAAAGGGGTGACGCAGGAGGATAGGGAGAGCAGACTGATGGAATAGTCTGTCTAAGCGAGGTATCGGTCAGGTAGGCAAATCCGCCTGGCATAACGAGAATGCGTGAATGCGAGCGAAAATTAAAGTAGCGAAGTCCCTGATTCCACACTGCCGAGAAAAGCCTCTAGCAAGGAAAATGGGTGCCCGTACCAAAACCGACACAGGTAGGCAGGGAGAGAATCCCAAGGCGCGCGAGAGAACTCTCGTTAAGGAACTCGGCAAAATGACCCCGTAACTTCGGGAGAAGGGGTGCTCTTTAGGGTTAATAGCCCAGGAGAGCCGCAGTGAAAAGATCCAAGCGACTGTTTAGCAAAAACACAGGTCTCTGCGAAGCCGCAAGGCGAAGTATAGGGGCTGACGCCTGCCCGGTGCTGGAAGGTTAAGGGAAGAGGTTAGCTGTAAGGCGAAGCTTTGAACCGAAGCCCCAGTAAACGGCGGCCGTAACTATAACGGTCCTAAGGTAGCGAAATTCCTTGTCGGGTAAGTTCCGACCCGCACGAAAGGCGTAACGACTTGGATACTGTCTCGACGAGAGACTCGGTGAAATTGTAGTACCAGTGAAGATGCTGGTTACCCGCGACAAGACGGAAAGACCCCATGGAGCTTTACTATAGCTTGATATTGGATTTTGGTACCCTATGTACAGGATAGGTGGGAGACGTAGAAGCTAGGGCGCAAGCCTTGGTGGAGTCGCTGGTGGGATACCACCCTTAGTGTACCGGAGTTCTAACCTACATCCGTGACCCGGATGAGGGACAGTGTCAGGTGGGTAGTTTGACTGGGGCGGTCGCCTCCTAAAGAGTAACGGAGGCGCCCAAAGGTTCCCTCAGAATGGTTGGAAATCATTCGAAGAGTGTAAAGGCAGAAGGGAGCTTGACTGCGAGACCTACAAGTCGAGCAGGTACGAAAGTAGGGCTTAGTGATCCGGTGGTACCGCATGGAAGGGCCATCGCTCAACGGATAAAAGCTACCCTGGGGATAACAGGCTTATCTCCCCCAAGAGTCCACATCGACGGGGAGGTTTGGCACCTCGATGTCGGCTCATCGCATCCTGGGGCTGAAGTAGGTCCCAAGGGTTGGGCTGTTCGCCCATTAAAGCGGTACGCGAGCTGGGTTCAGAACGTCGTGAGACAGTTCGGTCCCTATCTGTCGTGGGCGTAGGAAATTTGAGAGGAGCTGTCCTTAGTACGAGAGGACCGGGATGGACAAACCGCTGGTGTACCAGTTGTTTCGCCAGAAGCATAGCTGGGTAGCCAAGTTTGGAAGGGATAAGCGCTGAAAGCATCTAAGCGCAAAGCCCCCCTCGAGATAAGATTTCCCATAGCATAAGCTAGTAAGACCCCTTGAAGACTACAAGGTAGATAGGTCTGGAGTGTAAGCATAGTGATATGTTTAGCGGACAGATACTAATCGGTCGAGGGCTTAACCACAAGGGTT
>NZ_MIJE01000014.1 GCF_001730225.1 Desulfuribacillus alkaliarsenatis
CCCTGAGCCTAACCGAGACCAGCTAAAGAAAGTCAAATGTTTTTTAATATTATTAAATAACAAATATCTAGTAAAAAAGGGAATAAGAAATAAGACTATGATATTTACCATAAATCTAAAAAGTATCAGACTTATAATTAGATATTAGCTTGCTTTTAAAAGTATTGAATTTTTATAATTTATAATGTGTTGCTCACTTGAATATTCTACAAAAGGTTTACAATCGCGCAATACAGCAAAAATATACTTCAGCAATTTATGCATTACAGCAATTAAAGCAGATTTTTTCGGTTTGGTCATAATTTTCTCATGATAATACTGAGCTAAAGTAGCGTTAGGATATTGACCATTAGGTTTCTTTTTAATACATGCTAATGCTGCCATATACAAGGTTCTTCTAAGAAATCTTGAGCCTCTCTTTGAAATCTTCATTTTAGTGCCTTTAAATTTGCCAGATTCATTTACAGAAGGATCAATACCACAGAAGGCAATAAGTTTCCGCGGATTAGAGAATGCCTTTGGATCTCTTATTTCAGACAATATTACAGCAGCGGAAAAAGGACCTAGGGCGGGAATAGAGCATAGTAAAGAAATATCTTCCTTTTGTTCTGACAAAAGAGTAATCTCAGTACGTATAATAGATTGCTGTTTAAGAAGCTCCCTTATAATAGCTATATTAGTTTTCAATACTATTTCAGCAGTTATTGGAGTACAACTAAGCTTTTGAGATGCTATAGCTACATTTATCAATTGGGCATATTTGTCTTTGGCCCAAGACTGACCACGTCGTGAAATTTTAGCAAGATTATATATTAACTCATCTTTATCAGCCTTAAGAATTTTATCTGCCGTTTGAAAATGCTCAATGATATACATAGAAGACAAGGAAGTGATATCAGAGAAAATACCTTCATATCCTGGTAGCATTTGTTCTAAGATGCTTAACATATTATTTTTGAACTTAGTAATTTCATCTGACAGGTTATAATATTGCCTACATAAGAACTTTAAGTCTTCGTGGTCATTGAAAGTGTTGGAAGGTTTTATTTCACCCAAGCGATAAAGAATGGCAATACGTTCGGCATCCAGCTTATCATTTTTCACTTTTCGCACAGAGAGATTTTTGATAGAATGGGTTTGTATGGGATTGACCATATGAACAATAAAATTTTCCTGTGAAAAGAAGTGGAAAGGAATTTTGGAGTAATGCCCAGTAGATTCCATTATCAATACAACCCGGCAGTCGTATTGGTGTTCCACTTCTTTTAATTTTTTAGCAGCATTGATTAAGCTGTCTAGTTGGTGAAGCACTTTAAAAGCCTTTCCTAATTTCTTACCTGAAGGATCAACCATAACGAAATAACTGAAATTTTTAGCAACATCAATGCCTACTACTATTTCTTTATTCAAAGTGTAACAGCTCCCTTATAAAGATATATTGATGTGGAACCCAAAAAGGCTCTAAGGATACAGCCTTGCATGTGAAATGAGAATCCTAAAAAGTCTCAACCAGCCTAAACATATACACTTAAAGCAATGGGTTACTGTCTCGGTTATGGGAATCTAGTCAAAATGACTTCCCTGTCGGCGCGCACATTTATGCCCACATACAATAGCAGTATATATTCAAGATTGGCCGAGACTCAATAGAAAATAACGACTACAACTACATCTTACAAGTCGTACAAATAAAAGAATTGAAAGATTCAATTGATTAGAAGTGCTATTTAACTACACATTATCAGGGATAATTGCATTAAGTTGTAGAGTATACAGATTATAATTACGGCGTAGATGCAATCAGGTAGGCAAGGATAAAAGATGATATTTCAATGATGCTTGCAGGCGCAGATTAAAACCAGATTACGATGCGGTTTCAACGATGCTTGCAGGCGCGATGAAAAGCTACTAAATTTAAGGATATTCATTTGCTAGAGTAAATCAGCTGATATAATTACGCTTTGAAAGTTAATCAAAGAGGGCATTACCAGCAGATAACACAATATCATCGCAAGGGTGCGGTGGTAATTTGATACAAGAAGCAAAGCGTCGATGAATAGCATGAAGCAACTGCCGCACCACATTTCTTCGCTGGGTGCGGAGCACCGCAAAAGAAGTATAAACTGTGGGTACAGCTCAGAAACGTCGATGATACCCGTCCGTTATACGAAACTGCGATTTCGAGGATGGACTTTAATGATTATAGTTTCATAGGAGTTTAGCAGCTAGATATCTTTATTGAAGAAACGATATTAACTTAAAAGAAGGGTGGAAGAATATGAAAAGAACCTTATATCTTTTGAGTATTGTGACCACAATTTTAATTCTCGTAGCCTGTGGCAATCAAAAAGGGAGTGAGTACCCTAAGGAAATTGAACAACTTAGTTTTACTGAATTTGCTCAACTCTTATCTGAGAGGGAAAATATAAATTTACAAGATGCCAGGGTAAATAAATTTAGACTCGTTTACTCTAAAGAAGGTAAAATTAAAGAAATTCGGTTTGATACATTTTCAGATGATGATAACTATATTCAAATTTTATATGGTCCAGAATATAAGGAAGCCTTAGTTATTAACAAGACAAAATGGGATTTAGAAATGAAAAAAGAACTTCCGTTACTTGATAGGCTATTTAAAACTTTTGATTCAGTGGGTTGGAGTGAGTTTGAAAAAAGAATCCCTGAGTATCAAGCAGACTTTGAATACTATCTATTTCCTTATAGAGTTGCTTTCGGAAAGTTAGATATCGATGGAACAGTGTATAGAGTTAATGAGAATGGGATTAGAGAGTTAGAATCTGAAGACGAAATGACTATAAACGATGGTGAAAATCTACTCTTAGGTAAGCATTTAAATTACTCAAAAAGTACCGTGCTATATATTATAGAGTAAGATTATTTATAAAAATTAATCCCTTTAGTAAGTGTTATTATCACTGCTCAGGTTACAGCTTCGTATAACAACGCATCACCACAAGGGTGCGGAAGCATTAGATACACGAAGAAATACAAAGATGTACAAGCACGAAGCAACTGCCGCACCACACCCCTGAGCCTAACCGAGGCGGCTTGTCCAAGACTAAGATAAGAGCTATCTAACCCTCGTTCTGCGCCTGTAAGGCTCAGTGGCGTCGGTGATGCAAACCGTTATCCATAATATTGATGCTTACACTATTACCAAAAATTGCGTTTTCGGGTATAATAAGAGTATAAGTTTTAAAATGGAGGTGACGTGGGATGAGTGCAAAAGAAGAGATTTTAAAAATCATAAAAGAAATGCCTGAAAATTCAACTGTAGAGGATATTATGTATAGAATATATGCCCGTGCCCAAATTGAAGCTGGATTAAAAGAGCTAGATGAGGGAAAGGGAATTCCTCATAAAGAAGCAATGGAGAGAGTATCAAAGTGGTTAAATTAATATGGTCGCCAAAATCATTAAATGATTTAGAGGATATTTATAAATATATATCGGCTAATTCTGAATCAAATGCTAAACAGTATATCGAAAGAATAATTAAAAAAACAGAAAATATTTCAGACTTCCCATTTATCGGTAGGGTTGTACCTGAGACTAGCGACAACAAAATCAGGGAAATCATATCTAACAATCATAGAATTATATATAGGATAAAATCTGATTCAGTAGAAGTTGCTACAATATTTCATGTTGCCAGACAATTAGAAGAAGACAACATTTAGACATCATGTTATGAGGGAAATAGCATGATGTTTTTGTTTTTATTAGCGATTCAGCATACTACGGATAACAACGCATCACCACAAGAGTGCGGAAGCATTAGGTACATGAAGAAATACAAAGATGTCGATCACGAAGCAACTGCCGCACCACACCCCTGAGCCTAACCGAGACCAGCTAAAGAAAGTCAAATGTTTTTTAATATTATTAAATAACAAATATCTAGTAAAAAAGGGAATAAGAAATAAGACTATGATATTTACCATAAATCTAAAAAGTATCAGACTTATAATTAGATATTAGCTTGCTTTTAAAAGTATTGAATTTTTATAATTTATAATGTGTTGCTCACTTGAATATTCTACAAAAGGTTTACAATCGCGCAATAC
>NZ_MIJE01000015.1 GCF_001730225.1 Desulfuribacillus alkaliarsenatis
TGTTTATTGCACTTAAATAGAACCACCAGTGTGATGAGTCAGAGCCAGTATGTGCATCAAATTGAGCCAGTATGTGCATCAGTGAGAGCCACACTAGTTTTATCTTTATTCTTTTTTAGATTTTTAATAGCATCAACCAACTACGCAGGTTGTCAAGGGCGAGCGGTTTTTGCTCGCGAAGTTCACCCTTGACAGCCACGCAGTTTTACATCCTATTCTTGGTGTCTGTGAAAACAGGCACCTGCCTTCCGGCGAGGACAGGGGTTTGGGGACAGAGTCCCCAGATAACTAATTAAGTGTTTATTCCGTTACGTTCGCGCATGGATATTGCGCCATCTATTAATATCTTATATGAGTCATGGACAATGCGATCAAGAATAGCATCTGCTAGAGTATCTTCACCAATTTTTTCATGCCAGCCATCTGGAGCAAACTGACTGCAGTAGATAGTTGATGCATTTTGATGCCTTGATTCCACTATTTCTAATAGATCCATAGCTTGTGTTTCTTTAAGTGGAGTTAATAACCATTCATCAATAATTAGTAGACTGACTTTCTTGTATTGTTTCATTATTTTTTTGAAATTGCCTTCTCCACGAGCGACAGCTAGCTCATCTAATAAATCCGGTAGTCGTATATATTTAACTGGATAGTAGTGGCGACATGCAGTCATTCCATAAGCGCATGCTATATACGATTTCCCACTACCAGAGGCTCCCATGATTATGAGGTTGCGTTTTTCCTCTATATAAGCACATGTAGATAATCTTAGAATTTGTCCTTTATCTAACTTTCGATCAGCATGGTATTCAATGTCTTCAATGCTAGCTTGGGGGTAGCGAAATTCTGCTTTTCTAATTAGACTAAGTAGCTTATTGTTCTTACGTCTCGCCCATTCCATGTCTACGATTAAGCCAAACCGTTCTTCGAAAGAAAGATCTTGGTATTCTTGACTAGATGTTTGCTTAATAAATGTCTCAGCCATTGCAGACAAACGCATTTCATGTAATTTAGTAACGGTTGCTGGATTAATCATTTGCAGGACCTCCATAGTAGGATGCGCCTCTAGTGAAACCGTGTGAAGAGTGTCTTTTAGTTTCTATAGCTTGGTCCTGTATTTTATCTTGTCCTGTCTGTAGAATTGTCTGTACTGTTTTAAAGTTTGGTTTTGGCGAATAGCTGAGCGCCCTCTTACAAGCTGCCTCTAATCGAGTTAGAGAGTATTTATCTGCTAATTTCATAAGGGATGTACAAGAACGATAACCTTGTTTCTCAACTTTGTGAAAAGATAATATAGCATCTACGACTATCTCTGTATGTTTACCAACGGAAGATGCCCATTCTCTGAAGTAGTCTGAATCAGTAGCTAGATATTTCTTGTGTGTTTCTGGCATATGATCCGCAATAGTAACGTATTGGCCTTCTTGGTTCTTTAACCGCACATGGGAAGCAATACGATGGTTATGATAAAATACTTCCACTGTATTACTGGTCAGACGTACATCAACTGTATGACGAATATATTCAAAAGGAACGGAATAATGATTTTTGTCTGCAGATATGTGATAATCATATTGTACGGATGCCATTGACCAAGTGGCAAGTTCGTATGGGGAGGCAGGCAATGGCATGAGTAGAGATTTTTCTTCTTCGAGAAATGCGATTTGTCTGCTTCCTTGCTTTTTTTGAAATGGTTTTTGATTGAATTCTTCTAGTTTATATCTTATTGCTTTATTGAGTTCTGCTAGAGAAAAGAATTGCTGATTGCGTAGTGAGGCAATAATCCATGTGGTAATAACTCCTACAGCACCTTCAGCGTTAGGCTTGTCCTTTGGGTGTCTTACACGAGCTGGAATCACAGCAGTTCCATAGTGTTCTGCCATTTCATGATATGTTCTGTTGATTTTTGGTTCATGACGTGATGCTTTATCTACACCTGTTTTTAAGTTATCTGGAACTAAGATCCTTGTAACTCCACCCATGTATGCAAATGTGTTCACGTGTGCTTGGATCCAACTTTCCATGTTCATAGACAAGAAGCCTTCTACATATGTATATTGACTACATGCTAAGGTAGCAACAAAGATGTATACAGGTATTGGATCCCCAGTAATATTGTTCTGTATACTGGCTGTTTTTCCAGCCCAGTCTACTTCTAGAATTTCACCAGGTTTTCTTTTGACTCGCATGGTAGCTTTTGTTGTGTGAGCATATTTGCGATAATGCCTGCAAAATTGACTGTACATAAGCGGGATTTCTCCACTTAGCCGGCACTGTTCACAATACTCGTTCCACAAAAGACTTAAAGTGACTCCACTTTTGGCCATCTCTTTGTGGATGTACTCGCAGTCTGGTAACCTGCGATTAGAGATAGCGCTTTTTTCCGGAAACAGTATTTCCTGGAGTTCTGCATCGGTTAAATCTTCCTTAAACGGCCAAGCAATATTTTGCTTCTCTGCACGTTCAAGGACTTTCTTGACGGTGTTTCGTGAGCACTGGCAGCTAGATGAAATACTGCGTTGGCTCATACCTTGACTATTAAGCCTAAGGATTTCTCGATATTTGGTCATTTGGTTTGACCTCCTGTATTTGATTTGCACCTGATGGTGCATTTATCCATTATACAAGAGGTGGCTCTCGCCATGACCATAGTGGCTCTATCTGATGAACATGGTGGCTCATTTCAAGTACACACGTGGTTCATTTCTAAAATATTACTCA
>NZ_MIJE01000016.1 GCF_001730225.1 Desulfuribacillus alkaliarsenatis
CAAAAAGGCTCTAAGGATACAGCCTTGCATGTGAAATGAGAATCCTAAAAAGTCTCAACCAGCCTAAACATATACACTTAAAGCAATGGGTTACTGTCTCGGTTATGGGAATCTAGTCAAAATGACTTCCCTGTCGGCGCGCACATTTATGCCCACATACAATAGCAGTATATATTCAAGATTGGCCGAGACTCAATAGAAAATAACGACTACAACTACATCTTACAAGTCGGCTTGCCCGAGGCTAAGATAAGAGCTATCTAACCCTCGGTCTGCGCCTGTAAGGCTCAGTGGCGTCGGTGATGCAAACCGTTAGACGTCATACACAAAGATTTTAAAAAATGATAATAAAAATACTCTGAATGTGATATAATAAAAGTAAGGAATGTAAGGAATAGGCGAGGAGGCAAAACAATGGAAATTGCTAAAATAACATCAAAAGGTCAAATTACAATACCTATAGAAATAAGAAAAAAGTTGCGACTAAAAGAAGGGGATAAAGTACTGTTTATTGATGAAGGAGATAAGATTGTATTTGCAAATGCGTCAATATCAGCACTAGAGAAGATACAGATGGAAATGATAGGTGAAGCAGAAAAAGTAGGAGTTTCAACCGAGGATGATGTTATAGACTTAGTAAAAGACTTACGATCAGAAAAAAGGAAAATATGATATGAGAGTCTTGGTAGATACAAACGTGATAATTTCAGCCATATTATTTCCAAAATCATTACCATCAGATGTAATAAAGGAATTAGCAATAAACCATGATATAATCCTGTGCACACACATAATTGAAGAGCTGCAGGAAATATTTGATAGAAAATTTCCAAACAAGAAGCAAATGATAGAAGAATTTCTTTCGGAACTGACGTATGAGTTAATATATACTCCAAGTATTATTAATAAAGATAAGTATCCATTCATACGAGATGACAAAGATTTGCCAATTTTGGTGTCAGCTATAAATGGTATGTGTGATGTAATTATTACTGGAGATAAAGATTTTTTAGAAATGGAAATAGATAATCCTAAAATTATGACAGCTAGATTGTTCATGGAAACAGTAAATTAATCCATGTACGACAGTCTAACAACGTATCTACGAATCGGAAAGAACCCTCGGTTGTCCGAAGAAAATGCAAAGAAGTTAATACAGACAACACATGACCCAGCCTAACATAAGAGCTATGTAAGGCTGGGTCATGTCGGTGATGCAAACCGTTTCTAGCATACTCGAAAACTAAAAACAGAAAGTCAGTGAAAACATGAAAAAGACAAAAAAATCAAACACACCAAGACATAAAAGACTAAATAGAAAAAGCAGGCTACAAGCAGCTAAAACATGGATAACTAAGTATAATGGGAAGAATTTAGTGCGTGGATATAGTAAACATTTTGCAGTTGATTTGTTATGTGCTGCCAAGGAATTAGAATTACTAGGATACGAAGTAAAAAAAGAATACATAGAAAAGTTAAAGATCGATTTAGAATATAGAGTTAAGAAAAAACAAGAAAGAAAAAATAGAATGCTAGAAAATCAAGAAGCAGATTATATTTTTGATGGTTTATTAGAAAAAGATTATTACCACGATAATGAACAAGGTGAAACAGATTACGATTTTGTATGCATATTCGATGATGGCGAGTCCACCAGATAACACTATGTATTCGCAAGGGTGCGGAAGCGATTTGATACATGGAGTAATGCAAAGATGCATAGGCACGAAGCAACTGTCGCACCACATCTCCGAGCCTAACCGGAGTCGGCTTGCCTGAGGCTAAGATAGGAGTTATCTAACCCTCGGTCTACGCCTGTAAGGCTCAGTGACGTCAGGACTGCAAACCGTTATGCAAAAGCTCACCGATACAATACCAATATAAGACAATGTGTTATAATAATAGACAAGCAGCTAGTAATGGAATATTAATCGGAGGTGCTTCAGATGGACTGGGAAAGCATTAGACAACAATACCCAAATAAGTGGGTTTTGTTAGAGGCCATTGATGCCCACTCTACAGATGGCAGAAGAATAATTAACAAAAGCTCAGTAGTTAATTACTTTAATGACAGTAAAGAAGCATTAACAGAATACAAAGAGCTTCATAAAAACGCACCTGATCGAGAACTATATGTTGTGCATACAAGCAAACAAGATTTACACGTAGTTGAGCGGAAATGGTTAGGTATAAGAGTATGAAAAAAACATTAAACATAAATCATCAATTGCCCTTTGTACAACTAAGAATTTGGTACAGAGGGCATAGTTTATTAATGAAAAACGTTTTAATTGATAATGGTTCTGCTAGTACCATCTTCAAGTTAGATACAGTTGAAGAAATAGGGTTAATAGCTGAAGCTGAGGATACAGTTGGTACGATTTCAGGAGTAGGTGGCAGTGAATGTTTATTGCACTTAAATAGAACCACCAGTGTGATGAGTCAGAGCCAGTATGTGCATCAAATTGAGCCAGTATGTGCATCAGTGAGAGCCACACTAGTTTTATCTTTATTCTTTTTTAGATTTTTAATAGCATCAACCAACTACGCAGGTTGTCAAGGGCGAGCGGTTTTTGCTCGCGAAGTTCACCCTTGACAGCCACGCAGTTTTACATCCTATTCTTGGTGTCTGTGAAAACAGGCACCTGCCT
>NZ_MIJE01000017.1 GCF_001730225.1 Desulfuribacillus alkaliarsenatis
CAAGTTTGGAAGGGATAAGCGCTGAAAGCATCTAAGCGCAAAGCCCCCCTCGAGATAAGATTTCCCATAGCATAAGCTAGTAAGACCCCTTGAAGACTACAAGGTAGATAGGTCTGGAGTGTAAGCATAGTGATATGTTTAGCGGACAGATACTAATCGGTCGAGGGCTTAACCACAAGGGTTTTTAAAGAACGTAGGGAAACACAATGATATAAGCTTTTATGTCTATAGATTTAGGAAGTGTAGTTGGGAATATTCCTTCGTAGCTCAATGGTGGAGCAACCGGCTGTTAACCGGTAGGTTGTAGGTTCGAGTCCTACCGAAGGAGCCAAAGCAAGAGTACTGTAGAGACTATCTCAGTACTCTTTTTTGTTATTCATCTTTTTGTTCATCGTGTCTAGTATTATCTATCTTAAAATATTCTTCACAGCATTTTTTTCTGAGCAAAGCTTATATTTAGTAATATTTTTTATTGATATTGAAATCCCTGAAGCATAGTAGTAATATTATCTATTGTAGCTAATATACGTGAGGCTTTTTTTAATAATATTAATAATGAAGGTGACAGAATTATGGAAGCGAAAGATTCGTACTGTGAAAATGAACAAGCTGTAATACATACAAAAAAAACATCGGAACATATTCTTCTAGGAGCAAGCAAAGGCTTGCCTATATTTATTGGATATTTACCGATTGGATTTGCTTACGGTATATTAGCAATGCAAGCTGGGTTCACTGTATTAGATACAATGTTGATGTCAGTCTTTGTATATGCTGGTTCGGCGCAATTTATTGGAGTAGGGATGGTTGCTGCTTCATCAGGTATAATAGCTATTATTTTAACGACGTTTTTAGTAAACTTACGTCATTTATTAATGAGTGCTTCTCTAGCGCAACGCTTAAAAGGCCATGATAAGCGAAAGTTAGCTTTATTTTCATATTGGATAACAGATGAGTCCTTTGCTGTGAATTCATCGTGGATGAGAAAGGAAAAGTATATACACTTAACGAGTTTGTTTTCTGTAAGTATTGTAGCCTATTTAGGTTGGATTACAGGAAGCTTGTTAGGCGCTTTAGTAGGATCACAGCCAATAGATGTAGAGAAATATGGGTTGGACTATGCCTTGCCAGCTATGTTTATTATTTTATTGATTTATCAACTAGAAAATAAAAAATATATTTTTCTAGGGCTGCTTGCGGGCATTCTTTCGATTGGCTTTTCTCAAATTGTGACACATAACTTACATATTATAATTGCAACAGTAGCAGTATCTACATTAGGGGTGGTGATTTCACGATGGAAACCTACAGCACGTTAGTATGGGTGATATTAGGAATGGCTGTTGTAACCTATGTACCAAGGATGATACCGATGGTATATTTATCTGATCGTGAAATTCCGAGCTGGCTAAATGAATGGTTAGGTTATATTCCAGTAACAGTTTTAGCAGCTCTATTATTTCCAATATTATTTATGGAAAATGGCAGTTTATCAATACTTCAAAATCCTTATTTGTTAGCAGCCCTTCCTACATTTATTGTAGGTTTTTGGACAAAGAATATTTTTATTACTGTATTGGTTGGCATGGCAAGCGTAGTTGCAATTAGATTTTTTATATAACTACTACTATTATTTATATATTGTTAAGTGAACTATTAGGCAAATTTGATGATTATCTTATTAAGGGGAGATACTTTTGACACACAATTATATACACACTAAAGAGTTTTTTGAAGAGCATTCCATGCATCAGCAAGTTAAAGATGAGCTCGAGCGCTTTATTGGTAAAAAGGTGGAATTTACTGTTCAAGGTGATGAATATACCATATTAGCACAATTTGAGAGTAAGCTATTAGAACTAAAGAGTTTTCAAAGTAACATAGAGTCTGGGCATTTGACTGCATTCGATTTCTTTATCTATTTAATTAATGAAGCTAAAGTAAGATATGCAATCCCAGCACACCAGGTTGTAGAAATAAACAAATATAGTCCAACAAATATTGAGTTCGACTGCCAATTGTATCGTATGAAATTACGAATAATAGAATAGGTAGTGAAAAACAACCTTGAATTACGTAAAAGCATGTAAGGAAACAAAAATAGTAGCATAGCTTAGGAAATGAATGAGTTTGTTTTGAAAATTGCTGAATTTGTTTTAATTTGTTTTACTTCGTTAGTTTTATTGGATTAGATTATGTGTTACTATAGTAAATGTCGCTGCGAAATAAATAAAAAAGTATTGACAACAAAGACGCAGAGATGATATAATAAATTTCCTAGCTAAAAAGACTAGCCGTTTGATAGCTTATCTAATTAGCGCTAAAGTTCCTTGAAAACTGTATAGTGCAATCAAAACAACGTCAATTCGGATTCGAAAGAATCCACAAAAAAAAGTCAGTGACTTTTGAGCTTAATCCGATTTAATCTAGCCATTAAATCGATAAGGATATAAACAAACATTTATTGGAGAGTTTGATCCTGGCTCAGGACGAACGCTGGCGGCGTGCCTAATACATGCAAGTCGAGCGGACAGAGATGAGAGCTTGCTCTTATCAAAGTTAGCGGCGGACGGGTGAGTAACACGTGGGCAACCTGCCTGTAAGACTGGGATAACTTCGGGAAACCGAAGCTAATACCG
>NZ_MIJE01000018.1 GCF_001730225.1 Desulfuribacillus alkaliarsenatis
TCCTGTCTTTGACACTTGATGAATACAAAAAGCCTGTAGAACCTTGATACTAAAGGGTCTGCAGGCTTTAATGTTTGCCGAAAAAGTGAGTAATGTTTTTATTTTTTTGTATCTTTAAAAATTTTTTTCATCTTACTTGTAGTAATAATCTGATAGTCAGTGCGAAAGCTAAATGCTTCATGTAAAGCATCAGTAAAATCAGTTCTGGTATATAAGGGTTCATAACCTTCACCCTTAATCACCTTGAAATTCATGTCTCTTAACTCACTAATAATTTTGTGGCAGGTGAATTCCTCGTTTAGGCGCTTTTCAAGTATTCTATAAATAATTAGTGATACAAAGCATGTGATGAAATGCGCTTCAATTCTGTCGTCATTTTTTAAGAATACAGGTCTTGCTTTGAATTCACTTTTCATAATCCTAAAACACTCTTCAATTTCCCATCTCCTGTGATTTACTTTAATGATTTCAGATACATCACCCTCAAGGTTTGTACAGACACCATAAAAACCATCAAATGCTTCTTCTTTTTGGATGATAGCTTTATCTATGCTGTATAATTCTCCCTCTGCAATTTCACCATCAGGAGTATAGCTTGTCTTATGAATAAACCTTTTGTAATCGTTAGCATTACATTTCTTGATTTTTGTCGGATTATTATCAATTACTTTTTGAGCTCTTTCTATTTGAGAGTTACGGATTTTACGCTGATAATCCCTGTATTTGATAGAGTAGGTCACAATAAGCCGTTGTTCAAAGTCATTTTCTTTAATCCAACGCTCCTTATAAAATACTTTTGATATGATTTTTGCTTTTTCTTCAAAAGTAGCATTTCCCATCAATTTATCAAGCTTAGAAATGTCATATGTTTTATTACTACCAGAAAGTTTCCAACCTTCAGCATCAAGCGCCCATTTTTTTAAGTGCGCTTTTAATTTTTTTATTGACTGAGTTGTAATAAATGCACGTCCATCTTTGTCGTTAAACTTTCTATTAGCTTCTGAAGCTAATCCGGCATCTGTGCAGACGACGAATTTAGAAAGTTCAAAATCAGAAATAATTTTCTTTTCTAGAGGCTTTAAAGTCAACTGCTCATTCATATTTCCCCTATTAATGCTAAAAGCCAGAGGAATGCCGTCCCCATCCATAAAAAGACCCATTTGAACTATTGGATTTGGCTTTTTATCTTTTGATGGACCATATTGTTTATTGCCATCTTCCTGTTCAATTTCAAAAAAGTAATTGGTGCAATCATAGAAAAGAACACCAGTATTTCTTTTGGTAATCTTCAAGCTATTTTCATACAACGAGGATTGAATAAAATCTGTTTCTTTTGCAAGAACTTCAAGAGCTCTGTAGATCTGATGCAAATCAAAATTTGGTTGTTCAATAAACTTTTTAGAAAGTTCATAAGTTGCAAGTTTAGAAGATGGGAAAATAACTCGTCCGTATATCAACCTAGAAAGTATTGAATTCAGGTCGAAATCAAACTTATATTTAATTGAAATTTCCTTACAAATCTTATGTAGTCCAAGCTCATAGTATATTTTTTGTAAAAATAGATATCCACCATTAAAGGAGCGTTGTTCGCCTTTATTTATAAGTTTTGATGGTGAATACTTTACGAGCACTTCACGTTTTTCTTCTTTTTCTTTTCTGTTAAGCTCCTCGACGTATTTCCTTGCCCATTCTATAGGGTCTTGGCCGTTTAGCTTTTTTTCTAAGCTGGCAACAGTGCCGAGCTTTTCAACAACTTTGGAAGAACGCTTTCCATTTTCGTAAATTGATTTAACCACATATAAAGATGCAGCATTTTTTGAATTAACAATTTGTAGCCTCATTTATACACCGTCCCCTTGTCGATTGCTTATATTATAACACATTGTGAAACATTGTGCACTATATAAATAGAAAAATTGACAAAAAAATAAGCCTACATCAAGGCTTGTTGGGATTTTTTCTTTATTAAAGTGTCAAAGACCCGGG
>NZ_MIJE01000020.1 GCF_001730225.1 Desulfuribacillus alkaliarsenatis
CCTCAATTGTAAAATGAATTTCCATATCAGTTAGGTAAACCCGGGGTAATAACTACTTGTGGATATCGGTATCCACCTGTATGGATTTTTACATTACAAATTAATAGAGATAGTTATATAAACATTAAGGAAGACTGAAAGAAAATCAGTTTTCCTCTTTTTTATTAATTGCTTTCCATCATAGTCACTGGTACGTTTAAATAGCTGGTGGCAATGAATTGAGGAGAGCAGTCATGTCAAAATATCTAACCTTCGATCAAAGACTCGAAATTGAGATTGGTTTGAAAGAAAGGCTTTCTTTTGGCGAGATAGCCGAAAAGTTGGCAAAAGATCGAACAACCATATCCAAAGAGATCAGACGAAATCATATTGTTAAAAAGACAGGATATTCAGGTTGGCCTTATAACGCTTGTAAACATCGACATTCATGCAATAAATCTAAAGTCTGTGATGAGTGCAAATACTCTTCAAGGATATATTGCAAACTCTGTAAGCTTTGTAATGAAAGTTGTCAATTCTATGAAGAAGAAATCTGCGTTAGTAAATTCAAACCCCCTTATGTATGTAATGGGTGTGCTCAGATCGACAAATGCACCTTATCCAAACCATATTACAGTGCGATTGATGCCCATAATACTTTTTCAGAGACTATTTCAGAGGCGCGGAGTGGCATTATAACAAATGAGCTAGAAATTGCTAGAATTAACGCCTTAATAACACCACTGATACGCAATGGACAGTCAATTCACCAAATCTATGTGAACCATGTAGATGAACTAATGTGTAGCGAGAAAACCCTTTATAACTATATTGATGCGTGCCTGTTTGATGTAAGAAACATTGATCTTCCTCGCAAGGTTAAGTATCGTCCTCGTTATAAAAAGCCTGTGTTTAAGGTAGATAGAGGCTGTCGTATTGGTCGTAATTATAAGGACTTCTGTGACTTTATGCTAAAGAATCCAGATTATTGTGTAGTACAAATGGATTCAATGATTGGTACACAAGGAGGAAAGGTACTGCTTACGTTACACTTTGTGGCTTCGAGTTTTATGATGGCCTTTCTCCGAAAAGCAAATACATCACAATCAGTTATTGACGTATTTAGTGACATGTATGAAACCCTTGGTAAATCAACATATAAGAAGCTTTTCCCAGTAATTCTTACTGATAATGGCAGTGAATTCTCCAACCCTAAAGCCATAGAATACTCAGCAGCGGGAACCCATAGAAGTCACCTGTTTTATTGTGATCCTAGTGCTCCTTACCAAAAAGGTTCAATAGAAGTTAATCACTCTTTAATAAGAAGAATATTGCCAAAAGGGAAATCTTTTAATGACTTAACACAGGATG
>NZ_MIJE01000021.1 GCF_001730225.1 Desulfuribacillus alkaliarsenatis
AAATGGTTAAACTTACCACTAAGGAGTTGATCGTTTATGCAAAGTAGTACGTTAGCTAAGGAATTAGCAAAAGATTGTCGTACAGTAGAAGATATCCAGGAAAAGATGAAAGAACTATTCAAGAATACTCTCCAAGAAATTTTTGAAGCAGAGATGGAAAATCATCTTGGGTATCCAAAGAATGATTCCAGAGGCATTAACACTGGTAATAGTCGTAATGGTTATAGTTCTAAAACCATTCAGACGCGTCACGGGAAGTCAGAAATAGATATACCTAGAGACCGCAATGGAGAATTTGAACCACAGATAATTAAGAAACATGAGACGACAGCAAATCAGTTAGAAGATCAAATAGTAGCAATGTATGCAAAGGGCATGTCCAACAGAGATATCGAAGACCACATGCAAGATATCTACGGTATTGATGTATCACCGACTATGGTTAGCAAAGTGACAGATAAGATCATGCCTTTAATTACAGAATGGCAATCAAGACCTTTAGATCGAGTTTATCCAGTAGTATTTTTAGATGCAATCCACTTCAAAGTGCGTCAGGATAGCAGGGTTATAAACAAAGCAGCGTATAGCGTATTAGGCATAACAATGGAAGGTAAAAAAGAAATATTAGGTATCTGGATTGGCGAACATGAAAGTGCTAAGTTCTGGCTTAGTGTATGTAACGATTTGAAAAATCGTGGAGTACAAGACATACTAATTGCCTGCAAAGACGGTCTAGCAGGCTTCTCAGAAGCTATATACGCTGTATTTCCTCAAACAGAAATACAGCTATGTGTAATCCATCAGATTCGAAACTCCTTAAGATATGTATCATACAAGGAACAAAAAGAGCTGATGCATGATCTCAAGAAAGTCTATCAAGCATTAACCCTTGAAGAAGCAGAATACTCATTTGAAGAATTTAAAAATAAGTGGGGTAAGAAACACCCCCTCATAATCAAGTCATGGGAAAACAACTGGCTTGAGCTAACAGCTTATTTTAAGTACCCGCACCCAATTAGAAAGATAATATATACAACAAATATAATTGAAGGATACCATAGACAACTACGAAAAGTGACCAAGAATAAAACCACATATCCTACTGACGAATCGTTAGTAAAAATACTGTACCTGGCAACAATGGAAGCTAGTAAGAAATGGACAATGCCTATTCGTACATGGAAAGAATGCATATCTCAGTTTGCGATTTACTTTGAGGAACGAATAGCATTAGAGCTAATGAAATGATGGGGCTTCGCCCCAGAGTTTATCGCTTTTGTTCTCCCAGAAGACAA